>JAADYW010000179.1 GCA_010092845.1 Chloroflexota bacterium | reverse complement strand
GTTCCGTCGTTTGGGTTGAATGCGCATGGGGGCCTGATTCTGGTCTATCTGGGTGGTGCCTTGGGCATCAACACCTGGCTGATGAAGGGGTACTTCGACTCTATTCCAAGAGACCTCGATGAATCGGGTAGAATCGACGGCGCCTCCAACTGGCAGATTTTCTGGCGCATTCTCTTCCCGCTGGTGCGCCCGATCCTGGCGGTGGTCGCGATCCTGACCTTTATCGCTACCTACAATGACTACATCATTGCGCTCACGTTGCTCAAGGATACCAATGAGCAAACGCTGGCGGTTGGTTTGAACCTCTTCCTTGGTGATCAGTTCTCGCAAGAATGGGGGGTGTTTGCCGCCGGGGCGCTCTTGGGGGCTATCCCCGTCGTGGTGATGTACCTGCTGATGCAGGATTATATTGTCGGTGGCCTGACTGCCGGATCGGTCAAGGGCTAAATGGACTTCATCTTTGGCACTTTCGCCACCGATGAGCTGAAGCTCGTTCACCACCGTGCAGCACATAACGGGGTCCAGCATCTTCACCGGCTGGACCCTGTTGATCCTCTACCAGGTGAGCCAGTATTCTTGAGCGTAACCATAGGTATCGATACCGCAGCGGATCACGTGGCTTGTTACTACACGCTAGACGGAAGTCAGCCAGCCGGATCACGCGGCCGTGCTCAGAATGGTCACGTGCGATTTCTGGAAAAGCGCGCCGTGGTCTGGGACGCGATTGCCTGGGGCTACGTTGCGCACTGGCAGGGTGAGTTGCCGCCTCAACCGGAGCATACGGTGGTGCGCTATCGTATCGGCGCCTGGACAGATGATGGTCCCGAGATCTTCGCCGATTGGCCAGTTGCGCAGGATGTCGCCGAGCAGGCGGCGGCGGCTTTCTTCCGTGGTGATTCGATTCAAGAAATCACAATTCCAACGTCAGGCGAAGGCCATAGCTTCAGCTACCACGTGGACAACCTGCTCCCACCAGCCTGGGCGCGAGACGCGGTTATCTATGAGATCTTTGTCGATCGCTTCTATCCAGGCGATGATCAGGAGTGGCGCCCTGCACGGGATCTGCAGGATATCCACGGCGGTACGCTGTGGGGGGTTCGCGACAAGCTGGACTACATCGAGGCACTGGGTGCGACGTGTATCTGGCTCACCCCAATCTGGAAAAGCCCCTCCACTCATGGCTATGACATTATCGACTATTACACAATCGAGCCGCGTCTGGGTGGCGAGGAGGCGCTGAGTGCGTTGGTGGAGGCAGCGCACCAGCGCGGCATCCGGATTGTGCTTGATATGGTCTGCAATCATATCTCCAGCGCGTCGCCGGTCTTCCAGGATGCTCTCAATAGCCCTAATAGCCCGTATCGCGACTGGTTTAGTTTCGATGACTCGGAGGCTGGTTACCGGACTTTTTTTGGTGTGCGCTCCATGCCGCAGATTAATGCCGAGAACCCGGCAGCACGCCAATGGTTGTATGATATTGCGCAGTATTGGATCAACCGGGCTGGGGTTGATGGCTATCGCCTGGACTACGCTAATGGTCCTGGCCCTGGCTTCTGGGTCGATTTTCGGGCGGCATGTCGTGCTGCTAATCCGGAGAGCTTCTGTTTTGGTGAGATTGTCGACCAGCCAGCATCGATCCTGCCCTATATCGGTCGCCTCGATGGTTGCCTGGATTTCCAGATGGAGGAGGCACTACGTGCGACCTTTGCACACCAGACCAGCACCCCTGACGATTTCTGGCGCTTCGTCGAGCGTCACTATGCTTATTTCGCGCAAGCTGGGGATTTCATCATGCCCACCTTCATCGACAATCATGATATGGACCGCTTCCTGTATATGGCGAATGGCGATAAGACCAGGCTGAAAGCGGCCGCCGCGGCGCAGATGAAGCTCCCCCAACCACCCATCATCTACTATGGGACGGAGGTTGGCCTGAGCCAGCGTGCGGGCAAGTCCGCCGCCGGCCTTGAGGTCAGCCGAGAACCAATGCTGTGGGGCGATGACCAGGATCAAGACTTGCTCGCCTCCTACCGTGAATTGCTCGCCCACCGGCGCTGAAGCAGAATGATCGCCAATGAGGTGAGGGGGCATTGCTGCGAGGCCCCCTTTTCGCATTGCTGCGCTTTTTGGCTTGTTCTAAGGCAAGATCGTTAGACTACGGGTCTCTGCGCTCCAGGGACCTTCACCGGCCTGGCTCCAGGCCTTCACCTGCCAGAAGAGGTGCCCTTCGGGGAGGCTGATCTGCAATTCGCATTCGCTAGCGCTGCAAACGTGCCCGTTTTGATACCATTCATCCAGTACAATCCGATCGCTGGCGTCATAGATTTGCACACGCTGCCAGGTCGTATATTGCTCTTTGGTCCACGAGAAACTCACGGTTCCCGGTGCGAAGACAGTACCGTCGGCTGGGCCTAGCAGTGTCGGAGCTGCGGGGATGGGAACCGCAACCGTGAATCCCTGGCCTGTATTCATTGGTCCCGTTCCTTTCGGACCGTATGTCTGCAGCCAGGCGGAGTAGTCGTCGTTGGCCAGAGACAGATCTGTATCCAGGGTGCAGGTCGTGGCGCAGATTCCAGATGCATGTATCCAGCGATCAAAGAAAGTCTGGCCGGCATCGTTTTTGACAATCAGACGGTACCACGACGCGCCAGCAGCGGGTTGCCATGTGAACAGAGGATTGTTGCTGGTCTGCAGACCGGTTGGTGTATCTAGTATCGCTAATTGCGGCTCACCGGCGCTAATGTCGAACGACACAGGTGTGGACCAGATTCCAGTACCCCCGGGGCCCCAGGACCGAAGCGCCAGTGTATGGTCGCCATTCACCAGGTAGAGCGAGGGCGTGATTTCACAGCGTGTATCGGTGCAGATATCGGCGTGGAGATACCAGACCTCGTGAACGGTCGTGCTGCCGCGCTTGATCAAAGCCTGGTACCATGATGCTCCGGCGACCGGTTCCCAGCGATAGTGTTTGTAGCCGGGAATACCCGTGTCAAGGATCTCGACGTGGGCAGGATCTGGGGGATCGGGGACGACAGGATCGATGGTGAAAACCCCAGGCTCGTTATTCCAGGGACCGTTTCCGGCGGTGGTCCAGGCCCTGACCCACCATTGGTGTTCGCCCTGAGCTAAGTAGAGGTCGGTATTGAAGGTGCATTGCCCGGCAACGCATTCGAAGGCCGGATCTGAGCGCCGATACCATTGGTCCAGGACTTTGCCTGCTGGGCCTTTCATGTAGATGTTGTACCATTCATAGACGTCGAGATCACCTTCCCAGGTCAATTGCGGCCGGCCTCGCTCCACCTGCTGGGTAAGGTTGACAAGTTGGCTAGCCTCGGGGAGATCGACACTGAAGCTTTGCTGGCTCGACCATTCAGGACTCTCGCCGCCTTGACCATAGGTCAGGATATACCAACGGTAGTCCCCTTCAGCTAGTGATAGCCCCGGATTCACTATGCAGACGGCCGTGCAGATTTCTTCTGCGCGGAACCACTGGTCGAAAATCTTGCCTTGCGGATTGTCTACCCAGAGGCGATACCAGGTCGTCCCATTGACAGGGTTCCAGGTGAAGTCCGGATCTCCATCCTGGATCTCCGAATCGGGCGTCAGGAGCGTGGCCTGGCCAGGTGCTGGCAGATCCAGGGTGAAGCTGCGGCTAGTGCTCCAGGCCCCGACGCCATCTTCGTGCCAGGCCCTAAGCCACCAGGTATAGCGGCCGTTTTTGGGTAAGCGAGGCAGAGTAAGTACGCACTGCTCGTCTGAGCAGATGGTGTTTTAATGCCACTGGTTATAGAGATAGCTTTCTTGGCCAGAGACGTACACCTCGTACCACCCGCTACCGGTAAGCTCCGCCCAGGCGAGCTGGACAGCACCATCAAGTTGGTCATCTACGACGGCCTCGGCGTCAGGCGACATATGGATTGGTGCCAGAAGCGTGAAGGCTGTCGGGCTGTTCCAGGCTCCAGGGCCGTAGTCGGTGCCATAGCTCTGAATTTGCCAGACATAGTTACCAGTGGAAAGCACAACCGGAGAAGCAACGACACAGGTTCCGCCCTCGCAAATTGCGCTCGCTTGGTACCACACGTCGTGGTGAATTTTCATACTGCCATCTGCCTCGATTTTCAACCGGTACCAGGTCGCCGCTGGCGCCTCGGACCAGGTAAAGCTAGGGGCGGCTTCAATAGTGCCACCATCGGGGGATTGGGGCGTAATGCGCCCGAGATTGATGCTGAAGTCCGTGTCGCTTGTCCAGGGGCCGGTGCCGGCAGTATTCAGGCCCCGAACACGCCAGGAATAATCCCCTGGAATAAATCCGTCCGCCGGCGTAAATGTACAACTGGTACTGCAGTTAGCCGCATCAATCTCCGTGGCGACCACAACACTCGCTTGGCCATTGCGGACTTCAAGCGCATATCCGGTGGCGTGTGTTGCGGGGCTCCATTCGAAGCGTGGCTGGTAAGTGTCGGTTATTTCGCCCGAAGGCGAGGTTATCACAATGCTACCGGGCAGTGGCGCATCCAGTGTGAAGGCCAGCGGTGCGCTGGCCGGCCCCTGGCCAAGTGGATTGTAGCCGTATAGTGTCCAGGTGTAATCACCGTTGGCAAAACCCGATGGTGGTGTGACCTGGCACGTCGTTGGGGCGCATGCTTCAGTCGCGGTGTAAAGTCGATCAAATACGGGCTGTTCGCTGGCGTCAAGTACCGTGAGCCGGTAACCGTTTGCCAGCGCGAGTTTGTCCCAGGTAAAACTCGGGTAGCTATCTATGATGGTCGAGCTTGGTGCGATCGGATTAGGCGCATCCGTCAGCGGAAAAGCCAGATCTGCCACGAACACGTCTTCAAGGCCATTGGTGTCATCCAACACCAGGTTGCTGGCAAGGGAAGGGAAGGCCGCGGCTGATCCATCCCCGCTAATCGCGATCTGAGGACCCAATTCAAGCGGGCCGCCGCTTCCGCTGGGGTAATTGGCATCTTCACCGATATGGGTCACCGACAACCGAAGCGTGTCACCGTTCTGGTGGTCATGCAGAAAGAGATCCTGGGTGGCATTGCTATCGCCAGGTACTAGGTTTGTGGCCAATGAGGTGAATATGATGAGACGTCCATCTGTCGAAATCCCTGGTTTACCGAACGAAGCCGCGTTGCCCTGTTCGCCCGTGCTGCTTACTGAGACCAGATGCGTCACACCTGTATCCCGGTCGCGGAGGAAGATATCGCTGCTGGCGTTGGTATCATTGGCAACCAGGTTAGTCGCGTCGGAAGCGTACGCTACATAACGCCCATTGTAAGAAACATCAGGATTCTGTGACCGCATGTTGCCGGCGGCAAGGCCATCCGTCGAAAAAGAGATCAACTCGGTGGTGCCAGTTTGCAGGTCTCTCAGAAAGACCTGCACGAAGTCACCTTGAGCGCGTGGGTCCAGATTTGTCGCGGTTGATGCGAACACCACAGAGTTGCCATCCCCTGAGATCTGGGCCTGGGCTTCTCTGGCTTCCCGATCGATCTGGGCTTCTGTCGATGAGATAGATACCAACGTGGTTGTCTGCGTGTCCCGGTCATGCAGGAAGATATCTGCGTGGCCGTTGGTGTCGCCGGCTACCAGATCGCTGGCATCCGAGCGGAAGACCACGTAGCGGCCGTCTGCGGACAGATCTGGCCAGCCGACTTCATAACCCGTGCCGGCGGCGCTTTCCGATTGTCCGCCGCCAGTGGCCACCGATACCCGTGTCGTCTCACCGCTTACCCGGTCGTGGACAAAGACATCGATCTGCTCATTGGTATCACCTGGTACCAGATTGGTGGCCTGAGAGGAAAACGCGATATAACGCCCGTCGCTCGAGATTGCCGGATGGCGAGAGTTGTGGTTGGCCTGTTGGCCTGAACTATCAACCGAAACTCGGGTGGTTTCACCTGTCTGGCGATCATGCAAGAAGATATCGCTTCTGCCATTGGTATCACCTGGTACCAGATTGGTGGCCTCGGATTGAAAGACCACATAGCGACCATCCCCTGATATGCTTACATAGTCGTTGTTTGTACCGCCCGTGGCCTGATCCCCTGTGCTAGAAACAGATACGCGCGAGATGCGTTCTACAGCCACGTTTGCAGATGTTTCGCGGATGCCAAAGGCGAGCGGCCCATGCCACTCACCAGCAGCGCTGGCGAAATACGGTTGGATCCACCACGAGTAGCCACCGGGTGTCAGGATCACCGGTGAGTCCAGGCGACAATAGGCGGTATCACAGGTGAGTTCTGGGGCCGCGTCTACTTGATACCACTGCGCATGTACTTTGGTGCCGCTGGCAGTGCCGATATAGATTTGGTACCATGTCGCTTCCGGGATGGTATCCCAGATGTAAATCGGTTCCGTGCGATAGACCAATCCGGAAGGCTCATGGAGTAGCTCTGCGGACGCGGCGTCCGCCATCGCGGTGCCGGCCGTACCATCGGCCAGCGGTACCACAAAGGCATCTATGGCAACAATACCATCTATGGGATAGATGCGTAGGGTATGGCTCGTATCCTCCAGGTAGTCAATCCGGGCACGCTCGTCGAACTCGGCTGCTTCACTGGTAGCAATGACCGAGCGCCTAACGGTGCCATCAATCTCAATCGCGAAGCTGCCCAGGTCCGGGTGACTGACATAGACGATTTCCACGGATGTGCCCGTAAAGGCCAGGGTTAATGTATCTGTGTCGGCCCCGCTGCTATATAGGTAGCTGGCTCCGCTCGCTGAACTGGATACCTGTTGGTGCCAGTCGCCGTTTTGCACCACACGTCGAGCGTCGGACTCAATGATCGCATGGCTGGCTGGACGGGAAGAGTCTTGGGCGAGGCTAATGTTGTTGCTGCCGCCGAATAGTACCATTGAATTGATAAGAAGGACAATAATGAGCGCTGCAAGGAGAGGCAATGGGGACTTAGTCATGACTAGTTAAAGTCCTTTTACCGCGAGTAATTTAAGCTATTACCAGTATATGCGCATTTCTTATCTAAGTGGCTGAAATTTCTCAAACATAGGAACTTCTTTTCGTCCGGGTATCTGTCTCTATAGAATCAAAAACGGCCAGGGTCCAATCTGGCCTGGCCGTTCGTGATCAGGATGATCGACAGGTTAGCGGGAGTCAGCTTCTGCCATTGCCAGTGGGCGGCGCTTCGCTCTCGCGCACGAGCGACATCGATAGTTCGCCGCCTTCATTGCGCTTAAGGACCATCGTCTGGCGTAGCTCGATGATCTGATCTCGTAGAACAGCCGCTTTCTCGAACTCTAGAGACTTGGCGGCCTTCTTCATCTCAGCTTCCAGGTCTTTGACCAGTCTGGACAGTTCGTCTGTCGTCAGTTCGGCTGGTGAAATTGGCATGGTCCCCTCCTCATCTGTTGTGTCTTGGCCATGTGCGGGCTCGTTGCGTAGGCTTTGCAGACGCTCAGTGAGATCGTGGATCTCCTTCATGATCGTTGCCGGTTCGATGCCATGCTCCTTGTTATAAGCCTCCTGGATTTCACGGCGCCGATTGGTTTCTTCTATGGCATTCTTCATCGCCTCGGTGATGCGGTCCGCGTAGAGAATCACCTGTCCGTGGATGTGGCGGGCGGCGCGGCCGATATTCTGGATAAGCGCCGAGGTTGAGCGCAGGAAGCCTTCCTTGTCAGCGTCCAGAATTGCCACCAGCGAGACTTCTGGCAGGTCCAACCCCTCACGCAGGAGATTGACACCAACAACGGCATCATAGACGCCCAAACGCAGGTCGCGCAGAATCTCGATGCGTTCGAGGGTGTCGATTTCGGCGTGCAAGTAGTGGGTTTTGATCCCCATCTCGATCAAGTATTCGGAGAGGTCTTCGGCCATACGCTGGGTCAGGGTGACGATGAGCGCGCGTTGCCCGATACTGACCCGGCGCTGAACCTCGCCCAGTAGGTCGTCAACCTGGCCACGGGTCTGGCGCACTTCGACCATCGGATCAACGATACCGGTCGGGCGAATGACCTGCTCGACAACCTGTTCGGCGCATTCGCGCTCATAGGGGCCCGGTGTGGCGGACATGTAAATCGTCTGGCTCATCCGGTCTTCGAATTCCGGGAAGTTAAGCGGCCGGTTATCAAGTGCGCTGGGCAGACGGAAGCCATAATCCACCAGATTCTGCTTACGTGAGCGGTCCCCGTTATACATCCCGCGGACCTGGGGCACGGTCATGTGGCTCTCATCGAGGACGAGTAGATAGTCTTCAGGCATATAGTCGAGCAGGGTCCACGGCGCACTGCCGGCGGGACGTTGATCGAGATGCCGGGAGTAGTTCTCAATGCCGCTGGTATGGCCTACTTCACGCATCATCTCCAGATCATAACGGGTGCGTTGTTCCAGGCGCTGGGCTTCAACCAGCTTGCCAGCCTGCTTGAGATTCGAGAGCTGGACCTCGAGCTCGATCTCGATCTCGTGGAGCGCTTTTTCGCGCTTTTCTTCATCGGTGACGAAGTGCTTGGCAGGGTAGATTGACACTTTCGACATTTGCCGGAGCACTTCGCCGGTCAACGGGTCGAATTCGGTGATTTCTTCAATCTCGTCGCCGAACATGGCAACGCGGATTGCCGTCTGATTGTAGGGGGGCCAGATATCGACGGTATCGCCGCGCACACGCAAGGTACCGCGTCGCAGCTCGAAATCATTTCGGGTGTAGTAGATCCCGATCAAGTGGCGCAGGAGGAGGTCGCGCCGCAGCGTCATGCCCTCATGGAGGTCAAGGGCAACTTTGTTCCAGGCAATCGGGTTGCCGATACCATATATACACGACACCGATGCGACAATAACTACATCACGCCGGGTGACCAGCGACACCGTCGCCGCCAGGCGCAGCCGGTCAATATCTTCGTTAATGTCGGCATCTTTCTCGATGTAGAGGTCATGCTTGGCAATATAGGCCTCGGGTTGGTAGTAGTCGTAGTAGCTGACGAAGTACTCGACTGCATTCCGAGGGAAGAACTGCTTGAACTCAGTATAAAGCTGGGCGGCTAGGGTCTTGTTGTGAGCGATGATGAGGGTGGGGCGGTTGACCTGAGCAATGACATTGGCCAGCGTAAAGGTTTTCCCCGTGCCGGTTGCCCCCAGGAGGATCTGGTGCTTGTGCCCGCTATTTAGTCCATCAACCAGCTGGGTAATTGCCCGTGGCTGGTCGCCGGTAGGTTGGTAATCGGAAACCAGTTGGAAGCCTGTCACGAGTTGTTCCATCCTTCCAGCTTATTGTGTCGAACAACCGTTCGATTATACCCCAAAATTGACGATTCTTCGATGGTCAGTTTCGCCTGTCGGCATACCGTACACCAAACGTTGACCGCGGTGGCGGGCCCAAAAACACCGGGGATCGCTTGCGCAGGTCCCCGGTGTTTGCTGACGAGACTTCAGTTAGATTACGAAGTTAACTGCCTACGCTCTCGCGCACCATGTTACGTAGCACTGTGTGCAGTATGCCCCCGTTGCGATAGTAGTCAACCTCAACCGGGGAATCGACACGCGCAATCGCGTCGAACGCACCGGCTGTACCATCCGGCCGCACAAACCTGACGGTGAGCTTCTGTTGTGGCTTCAGATCGTCGGGAATCTCGATGCTATAGGTCTCGTGGCCTGTAAGCGCAAACGTGCCCGCGTCCTGACCTTCCTCAAATTGGAGCGGCAAGACACCCATAAAGACCAGGTTGCTGCGGTGGATACGCTCATAGCTGGTGGCAATCACTGCCTTGACGCCCAGTAGGAGGGTCCCCTTGGCGGCCCAATCGCGGCTGGAGCCGGTTCCATACTCTTTGCCGGCGAGGACAATCAGTGGGGTCTGCTCTTCTTTGTAATGCTGAGCAGCCTCGTAGATTGGCATGACCGTTTCACCGGGTGGATAGCTGGTCCAGCCGCCCTCGGTACCGGGCGCAAGTTGGTTGCGCAGGCGGATATTGGCGAACGTCCCGCGTGTCATAACTCGATCATTGCCACGCCGCGAGCCATAGCTATTGAAATCGCGCAGCTCGACGCCACGTTCGATGAGATACTGTCCGGCGGGGCTATCCTTCGGTATCGAACCCGCTGGCGAGATGTGGTCTGTGGTGATGCTGTCGCCAACCTTGACCAGAACGCGCGCGTTTTCGATGTTCTGCAGGGGTGGGATCTCGGGAGTCAGGCCGATGAAGAAGGGCGGCTCCTGGATATAGGTGGATGTCTCATCCCAGGCATAGACCTCGCTTTCGGTAGCTGGTACAGCGTTCCAGGTGGGGTTGCCGCTGAAGACCTCACCATAATGCGTAGCGAACATCTCTGGGCTGATGGAAGATTGGATTACGTCCATAATCTCTTGTTGGCTCGGCCAGATATCTTTGAGGTAAACCGGCTCACCGTTTTCGCTCGTGCCGATAGGATCTTTAACCAAGTCCATATCGACCGTGCCAGCCAGGGCATAGGCTACCACAAGCGGGGGCGAAGCCAGGAAATTGGCCCGCGAATACGGGTTTACCCGGCCCTCGAAATTACGGTTCCCGCTCAGGACGGCGCTGACAACGAGATCACCTTCTTGGACGGGAGCCAGGACGTTCTCCGGCAATGGGCCAGAATTGCCAATGCAGGTGGTGCATCCGTAGCCAACGGTATGAAAGCCGAGCTGCTCCAGGTATGGCGTTAAGCCAGCTTGGTCCAGGTACTCAGTTACAACCTTGGAGCCGGGCGCCAGGCTGGTCTTGACATACGGCGCGACCTTCAAGCCCTTTTCGACGGCTTTTTTGGCCAACAACCCTGCACCCACCATCACGCTGGGATTGCTGGTGTTGGTACAGCTTGTGATTGCAGCGATCACCACGGCCCCATGGGTCATTTCCACGGGCGCGCCTGTCTCTGGGGTAAAGGTGCTCCTGGCATTGACCTTGGACTCCTCAAGACCAAAGCCCTTGGCGCCTACCGGGGCAGTTAGCGATTTGCGGAACTCAGCCGCCATGTCTTTGAGCAGGACGCGGTCCTGCGGGCGTTTTGGCCCCGCCAGGCTGGGCTCGACGGTCCCCAGGTCCAGTTCCAGGGTATCGGTGAAGACCGGATCTGGTGTTGCATCGGTGCGGAATAACCCCTGTGCCTTGGTATAAAGCTCGACGAGCTTAACCTCATCCGGCGTGCGATTGGTCCGGCGCAGATATTCAAGGACTTCGTCATCAACCGGGAAGAACCCCATTGTGGCCCCATATTCGGGTGCCATATTGGCGATGGTAGCGCGATCAGGCAGGCTGATGTTGCTGAGGCCGGGTCCATAGAACTCAACGAACTTGCCGACGACCCCGCGCTCGCGCAGCATTTGCACCACTGTCAGGGTCAGATCGGTGGCGGTGACGCCTTCCTGCAGCCTGCCATAGAGCTTGAAGCCAATGACCTCTGGAGTCAGCATGAAAACCGGCTGCCCGAGCATGACCGCCTCGGCTTCGATGCCGCCGACGCCCCAGCCGAGCACTCCCAGCGCATTGATCATCGTCGTGTGCGAGTCAGTGCCAACGAGCGTATCAGGCACCGCGACCCGGTTCGCGCCATCGTTGTCACGCAGGAAGACGCCTTTGGCCAGGTATTCCAGATTCACCTGGTGCACAATACCTGTCGCGGGCGGCACAACCCGGAAGTTGTCAAAGGCGTTCTTACCCCATTTCAAGAATTCATAGCGCTCGCGGTTGCGTCGGAACTCAATATCGGCATTCAGGCGAAGCGCATCTGGCGAGCCGAAGAAGTCTACTTGCACTGAGTGATCAATAACCAGATCGGCGGGGACGGAGGGATTGATCAGCGCTGGGTTGCCCCCCAGTCGCGCCATCGCCGAGCGCAACGCTGCCAGGTCGACCACTGCTGGCACACCGGTGAAGTCCTGCAAAACAACCCGTGCGGGCCGGAAGGCGATCTCCGCGAGAGCGGGCTTCGCCGCGTTCCACGCCGCCAGTTTCTCAACATCCTCCGGTGAAACCGTGTAATTATCGATGTTGCGTAATAAGTTTTCCAGCAGGATCTTGACGCTAAACGGTAGGCGTTCAACATGCCCGGTGTTGGTCTCGATGAGCTTTCCAAGCCGGTAGTAGTCAACCGGACCAAAAGGCGTTTCAAGCGTGGTCCTGGCCGAGAACGTGTCCTGAGTTGGGTGTTTAGATGCCATACGTTGTCTGTCGCTTTCCTTGAATAGTAGTTGTCGCCAAATCTCACCGTACGGTACGGCGTTTTGATATCGTTCGCTTAAGGTTAGATGAGATCGTCCTTGCGAATCATACCGCAAAATGGCCAAAACGCGAGATATGTCTGGATGCACAATCCTTTAGCGCAAACCAATACGGTACAATGGCGCTACATGATCATACTGTTGTCGTACCGAAAACTGAGATATAAGGGAGCATGATCGGTATGAGAATTGCCGTTTTCAGTAGCAAACCCTATGACCGCGAGTTTCTGGGCCAGGCTAACAAACAACACAATCACGAGCTGGTGTTCTATGAGCCGCGCCTCAACCGCGATACCTATACCCTGGCGGCTGGGTTCGAGGGTGTGTGTGTGTTTGTTCATGATGAGCTTGATGCGGGGGTGTTGATCCGCCTGGCCAATCAAGGGACCAAGCTGATCGCACTCCGCTCTGCTGGCTTCAACAACGTTGACCTGGTAGCCGCGGAAGACTTGAATTTGTCGGTAGTGCGTGTCCCGGCCTATTCCCCCTATGCTGTCGCTGAGCACACCGTTGGGCTGATGCTGGCCCTTAATCGTCGTTTCCACCGGGCTTACAATCGTGTGCGCGAAGGCAATTTCTCGTTGGATGGCCTCCTTGGCTTCGATCTGCGTGGCAAAACGATCGGGATTATTGGCACGGGCAAAATTGGCCGAGTGGTGATGCAAATCCTCAAGGGATTTGACTGTAACCTGCTGGCCTACGATCCATACCCGCATCCGGAGGCGGAAGCGCTGGGCACGTATGTTGACCTGCGCCAGCTATTCGCTGAGTCGGACATCATTACCCTGCACTGTCCGCTGACGCCGGAAACCTACCATATCATCGATGCGCAGTCGATGGCACGGATGAAGGAAGGCGTGATGCTCATTAACACCAGTCGCGGCGCACTGATTGATACGAATGCCGCGATTGAGGCCATCAAGGACGGTCAGATTGGATACCTGGGCCTGGATGTTTATGAGGAAGAGGACGACCTCTTCTTTGAAGACCTCTCAAATAAGGTCATCAAGGATGATGTCTTCTCACGACTGTTGACTTTTCCTAACGTGCTGGTCACCGGACACCAGGCCTTTTTCACCGAGAACGCGTTGCAGAATATCGCGGAGACCACGCTGCAGAACATCACCGAATTCGCGGAAACCGGTACCTGCAAGAATCTGGTGACCTCGGATCGCATCAAGAAGTAGGTTGTTGGGCCAGGCCAATCCATTCTGTGAAGACAGCATCTAGATCGTCCTGAAGCTCGGTCTCCAGAATGTCCTGAAGGATAGTTGGCGTCGCGATCTGGTAGCGATTGGCGTCAAAATATGCGCTCAGCGCGGCTAGCAGCGCTGGCTCGCCATAAGTATCAGCAAGGGTCGCGAAAAATAGCGGCCCTTTCTGATAGACAATCCGGAAGTACTCACTGCCGGTGTACTCTGCAGCTGGCAGCCCTACTGGTAAATCAGGATTGTTGGCGACAAAACGCTCCCAGCCCGATTGGTAGTCGTCGAGAACAGCAGCTTGCGCTTCCGGACCGCGAACCTGGCCGTAGTACAGGGCGGTCGAATACTGGGTCAACGATTCATCCAGCCACGGATAGCGCGTCTGGTCGTTGCCGACCAGGCTGTACCACCATTGGTGAGCGACTTCGTGGGCCGTCACGTACTCCAGATAGGTACTGACGGCATTCCAGGCATCGTCCTGGACGACGATGAGCCCCGGGTATTCGATTCCACCAGCGGTGGTGTAGGTCTCGACGACGTCCAATTCAGCATATGGATACGCACCAAAGGTCTCGCTGAAGACGCGAAGGGAGTTCTTGGTGTATTCCATAACGGCCACGGCGCCATCTTCGCCACCGGGCAAGTAGTGCACATCAATTGCTATGCCGGATTGGCTATCACTGAGTGTCATATAGCGGTTATAGGCCATCAAGGCGAAGTCTCGGATAAGCGCACCCACAAAGCGATGGGTGCGTGTGTTATCGTCGTTGTTCTGGCTCGCGATCAAGCTGCCACTGGTGATAACGACCAGCTCCGCCGGCGCCGTGAGAGTGACATCGAAAAACGCCGTTTCGCTGAAAACGGCATCGCCCTGGGGATGATCCGTAACCTGCCACCAACCGCTACCTGGTTCATACACGGACAGCAATGGGAAGAAATTCGGCACAGCCAATGTGCCGTTGATATAGCTGTACTGGTCATATAGCGGTGCATCTCCCGCCTGGATAATCGACTCAAACTGCAATTCGAGGATGACACTTTGCTCTGGCGCCAGTTCGGTGGGTAGAGGGACTGCCATCACGCTACGGGTAGAATCGAATTCCGGCAGTACCGTTTGATCCACAATGGTAATGGTTTGCACCTGCAGATCACCGCCAAAGCTGGGCAGATTCGGATACAGGCGAAACACGACTGTCTCCAGGGACTCAGAGGTTCGATTGGTGTACTTGACCTGGAGATCACCCTGGAGGGTTGCCACGTCCGCGGTTAATGATAGCGTGATGTCCATCGTATAGCGGGGTGCATCGGGGTGGGCTTGTATGTCCTGCCGGAATTCCGGGCGCAGAGCCGCGTCAAAGACACTGGCCGGCGGGCTACTCTGGCCATAGGTTGGCAGCACGGTGACAGTAGCGATCACTATAAACAGGATCAATGCGACGAAACGCGTAATTCTCATAAGATCTACATCTGCTCCTTAAGCGCTGGCGGCAAAAAACGGGCGGCCCCGCTGGGACTGCCCGTTGATGGCTAGCTACCAACTTGTGTTTGCGACTATCCTCCGAATTTGAACATCGGCAACGTTTCTTCCTCAGTGGAAAGATCGTCGCTGGGATCGGCATCATCTTTGACGGCGGGGTCAAGACCTTCAAAATCCCCGACCCATTCGTAGAAGAACGCATCCAGATCCTGGCCAGAAGCCTCTTCGAAATGACGCATAATATCATAGGCGCTGGTGATCTCGTATTTCATGTCCAGGAAATAGTTGTGGAGCGCCTGATAGAACACGTCGCGGCCAACCATTTCTTCCAGCTCACTATAGAATATACGGCCCTTGGTGTAGATCAATATACCGACCTGGAACGGCGGGAACTCGATTGTCGAGCGGTTCATCGTGAGGTTTTCTGCGCCACTACCCAGAAAGAAGTTGAAGCTATTGCGCTGGCTTTGCAGCCAATCTGTGTACCGTTCTTCGTCGTCTTCATAGGTCTCGCGCAGATAAATACCCTCTGCGTAGGAGGTGATCGACTCATCGATCCAGGGGACCTCACCCTGATTGTTGCCAACCATGGCGTACCACCATTGGTGTCCGATTTCGTGGGCGGTGATTAACTCCGTCGTTGGGCTGCCGTTATCCCATAGATTCCTGTCAACGACGACGATTCCGGGGTACTCGACGCCACCAGCTGCGATTTCGGTCTGGGCGATGTCGAGTTCGGAGTAAGGATAATCACCGAAGATGCGATTGAACACCTCCAGCGTACGCAGCGAGACTTCCATCACCCACTCGGCCCCACGCTCGCCACCTGGCAAGAAGTAGACATTGACTACAATCCCGTCAATCTCATCAGTGATCTTGCCCATCGTCGTTCCGGCGAGCAAGAAGTTGTCGCGCATTGGGCCAGTGACGATATATTTGGTTACGGTGCCGTCCCCGTTATCGACTTGTTCTGTGGTGACTCCGCTGATGCCCACCATGACATTCTCAGAGTGAGTAAGCTTGATCTCGTAGAGACCGATTTCGCCATAGTAGGGATCGTTGTTCTGGGGCCAGATCCGGGTCTTCCACCATCCTTTTTCTGGCCCTTCAAAGACAGAGAGGGTTGGGTGCCAATTGACCGCCTGGAACTGGCTGAACTCGAAGCCAAAACGTTCGGGGTTGATGCCGCGTTCCACCACCAGGATGAAATCCATCGACATTTCCACGGTTTCACCCGGCGCCAGCCCGCCAGCAACAGGAATGCTCATGATCGTATTGCGTACCTCGAAAACGGGCTCAACGGGGTCACCGTTAAGCGTCACGTTGGAGATGCGCAGTTGGCCGCCCATATCCGGCAGGTTGGGATAGAGGCGATAGACGATCTCATCCATGACAACATCGAAGTTGTTCGTGAAACGTACCCGCTGGGCGCCATCGACAACAGCAGCTTCGGGCCCAAGATCAAGGCGTGCTTCAATGTAATATCGCTGCCCCGTCTCGACGAATTGATCGACATCACCAGTATATTCTGGCCGCATGGCCGGATACATATGCTGTACCTGGTCCCAATCCACTGCTGGCAATTCGATATTTGCTGTTGATGGGATAAAGGTAGGGGTCATGTGGGGCCGTGCTGTTACTGTTGGGGGAATCGTGGGCAGACTACCCTCGGTTGAAGACGAGGATGTATTGCAAGCCGTCAACGCGCCAGCCACGATGGCCAGCAGCAATACCACTGCAATTGACATTGTATGAAAACGTTTCACCGTTAAGACTCCAGTTTTCGCCTTGTGCGTATTCTAACCACAAAATACGATGCGCCAGCAAGCATCTGGCGCACGGTTCTCTGTTGAATTTACCACGAGGAAAGCCTTCAGGTTCAACCACCTATTGGCAGCATCATGCTCTGAGCGGTCTATTTGTCCTGGGTGTTGTCGCTCTCTTGAAAAGTGGGCAGTTTGATGCTGAACGTGGTGCTGACACCTTCTTCACTGCTAAACCAAATCCGGCCACCCATTGCTTCGATGCTGGCCTTAGCCAGCGCCAGGCTCATTCCATAGCCAAATTCCGCCAGGACCTGGGGTTGGCGCGCCCGCTGGAATAGCGTAAACACACGATCATATTCGCGCTCGCGAATACCATAGCCTTCGTCGATGATATCCATCTGAACATTCCGCCCCTGGTTCGTAGCAAAGGCACGGATCTGGATTTTCGCATCCTTCGGGCTATAGAGTACAGCATTGTGTAGGATATCAAGCAGCACGAGTTCGAGTTGTTGCGCTGAGGCTTTAACATTCAGATTGTCATCGATATCGATATGCAAGCGGTCGCGAAAGTCCTCTTCCTCGCGGTCAGGTAAATTGGATAGTTGCTCTGTCGCCTCTTCCAGAAAATCCTCTACGAAATCGGCCAGGTTGATCTTTTTGGCATTCAGCTTGACTGTCTTTTCCATCTGGCCGGTACGGACGACCTCCAGGCGATGCAGTTTCTGCAAGAAGTTCTGTAGATTCTGCATTTCATTAGAAATCAACTTGGCGAAGCGGACCACGCGCTGGCCAAGCTGCTCGGCGGTGACGCTCTTCTTGTCGCGCTCAGCAATCTGGATGATGAAGTTGGCGTGCCCACGGGCATCTTCGATCGCGGGCAAGGCTTCTTTGCGGAGGTTGTCCATCAGTTCAGTCAGTGGAGTCCAATCCGAGCGCTCGATGCTGATAACGATGAGCGGGTTGCTTCCCTCTTCGTGGATGGCTGCCGCCCAGCACGGCACATAGGCATCCGCGATTTTCAAATGGAAGGGGACAGGTTCTGTCTGCCGGAGCGCTTTTGCCCGGATCTCGTCGGCGCTAACATCTTCATTACCGACCAAGAGCGCGAACGCCGCCCAGCCCTGTTGACGCACCACTGCCAGATTGGTGCCCAGGATTTGTCGGGCGGTCGCATTATCCAGGATAAGTGTTCCGTCAGATTTGAAGATCAACAACCCTTCGCCCAGGCGGTCAACGACTGTTGCATAATTCAGGTTGCTGGACGTGTTCGGTGTTGGGACTGTATCGCTACTCATGGAGCCTCCGCTGGCAGACGGCTAATATTACCAAATGATGGCTAACATTGTATTGCTGTTTGAGGAAACTTGCCATTGTCCGCTCAAGATGGCTGTTCTCCTGTTGTTAGAGTTTTGTATAGACGCCTACTCTCGGGCGCGCAAGTGAGGGAATAATACCACCTCGCGGATTGTGGTCTGGTTGGTCATCAACATAACCACGCGATCGACTCCGATTCCCAGGCCGCCACAGGGTGGCATGCCATAGCGCATCGCATTCAAATAGTCTTCGTCAATCGGTGTGGCGTCATCTTCACCGCTACGGTACAGGCGCGCCATTTCCAGAAAGCGCGCTTCCTGATCCAGCGGGTCGTTAAGCTCGGTGAAGGCGTTTCCAATCTCCATGCCCCCGATGAATATCTCGAAGCGCTCGACATGGGTGGGGTCACTTTCGAGCTTCTTGGCGAAGGGCGAAATATCGATCGGGTAATCCAGCACGAATGTCGGCTGGATCAACTTTGGCTCGACGGCCTCAAGGAGTGTTTCGATCAGCTTCCCGCGTGGCAGCCCGGAACTGACCTCAAGGCCACTCTTACGCATTTCTTCCTCGAGTGCGGCGGCTGTCGGATAGTCATTATAGTCGATCTCAAGATGCTGCTTGATTAAGTCGCGGACGGTCACACGACGCCAGGGCGGGCCAAAATTGATCTCGTGGCCCTTGAAGCTGACCGTCATAGCGCCGGAAACTTGCTGGGCCACTTTCGCCAACATCTCCTCGGTAATGGCCATCATTGTATGATAGTCCGCATAGGCCTGGTAGAGTTCGAGCATCGTGAACTCAGGATTGTGCTTGTAGCTGACGCCCTCGTTACGAAAATCGCGGCCGATTTCATAAACGCCGTCGAAACCGCCCACGAGCAGACGCTTGAGGTACAGCTCAAAGCTGATACGCAAAAAGAGATCCTGGTGCAGTTGGTTATGATGGGTTACGAAGGGACGGGCAGCAGCCCCGCCATAGATGGGCTGGAGGATGGGGGTTTCAACTTCCAGGAAGCCCTTGTCATCCAGGAAGCGTTGCATGGTGCGGATGATCTTTGCCCGTATGCGGAACACGTCTCGGACGTGCTGGTTAACGGCCAGGTCGGTGTAGCGCTGCCGGTAACGCTCTTCAACATCCGAGAATTCGCCGTAGCGCTCGATTGTACCATCCTCAAGCTTGCGCTCCTTGATGACGGGCAGTGGACTCAGCGCTTTGCTGAGAATGACAAGGGCCTCCACGCGCACGGTTACTTCACCCATTTTAGTACGCATCATTGTGCCCGTAGCCTGGACAAAGTCGCCAAGATCGAGGTTTTGGCGTACATGTCCGAACATCGCCTCGCCAATATCGTTGAAGCGAATCATCAACTGTACACGCCCCGATCCATCCTCGATATGCCCGAAATAGATTTTACCCTTCAGGTTCTGGCGCATAATGCGACCGCTCACCGTAACCGGGATGTCCGCGGGGGCGTCAGGGTGCTGGGCTTCAGCCTGTTCATAGGCTGCAATTGCTTCTTGCGTGGTGTGCGTGCGGTGGACACGATTAGGATATGGGTTGATATCGGCCGCGCGCAGCCGTTGGAGCTTGTCGTAGCGATCCTGCTCAACCGAATTGCTGGGTTGCCACGTCATGCAAGCGAGCCTTTCTGGCTAAGGATATCGTCAAGATGGCTAAGAGTGTAGCGCAATTCTCAACAAAAATGCCCGCATCTTCTAATTCCAGAGCGGGCATCTTCCTGAAGGAGGAGTTGCGCCGCTAATCAATCGCCAGGACCTCAAACTCGATTTCCCCATCTGGTGCTTTGACCACAACCCGCTCGCCGACTTGCTTGCCCATTAGTGCTTGCCCCAGGGGACTCTGGTGGGAAATGCGGCCTACGCGTGGGTTCGCTTCGGCAGGGCCAACGAGATGGTAGACTTCGGTGTCTTTGACACCCACTTCACGCAATGTAACCCGGTTACCGAGGCTAACACTGTCTTTGGGGGCATTGTCCTCGATGATCTCTGCAGTGCTGAGGATGTCTTCGAGTCGCATGATCTCACCTTCCAGAAAAGCCTGCTCATTCTTGGCATCCTCATACTCGGCATTCTCCGCGAGATCGCCACCTTCTGACATCGCCAGGTGAAGCCGCTCCGCGATTTCCTGGCGCCGAACAGTTCGCAGGTGATGTAGTTTCTCCTGCAGCTCTTGATAGCCCTGAGGGGTTAGATAATGTACCGTGTTGTCTGGCATGTTACGCGCCTCATTACTGATGTGATAAATGAAATCGAGCGATCATATCGCGGCGTTCTGTTCAGCTCTTATGCGCACAGAGGGCGGCATGGCATAGGCTGAAAACGCCTGATACCTACTCCTAGTGCTGGATAAATCTAAAAAACGCCCGTGGGGCGATTATGGTCGGCTATTGCTAACTAGACCCGGTTATTCTTCTATTATGCTTTGCTTCTGCTTCTCTGCGCGAGAAGTATTAAATGTTACCATAGGTTCGATGAGATTTTCAATCCCGTCTGACATATCCGGTGCGATAGGGTTGGCGGTCTATTAGCGTTGTGATAGAACCCTCAATCAACCTTTCTGACTAAATGGCATATGCTATAATCTTCACTGCCCGATCTGAGTAGAGGATATAATGTGAAGCGAGTAGCCAACGGCCCCGATTCACCTGTTTACTATCAATTTGATTTCTGGCGAACCATGCCCCTCCGGCATGGCGTCTTCACGCGCCTGGGGGGTGTGAGCCCGAGCCCCTGGGCGGCGCTCAATGTTGGCGGAACCGTCGGCGATGATCCGCAGGCGGTTGCCGAGAACATCCGCCGTATGTATGCGGTGCTGGTTCTTGCGGAGCATGATGTGTGTACTGTCTGGCAGGTTCATGGTGCGGACACTGTGATCGCCACTACACCGCCGCGTGGCCGTAAATGGCTAGCCCGGGCCGATGGCATGATCACTGATCGAACAGATATCGCCCTTTCTATGCGGTTTGCGGACTGTGTGCCCGTTCTATTCTACGATCCACAACATCACGCGATTGGGTTGGCCCATGCAGGGTGGCGGGGGACCGTTGCCGGGGCGGCCCTGAGTGTGGTTGAGGCGCTGCGCGTTGCTTATGGCAGCCAGCCAGCCAGCCTTCAAGCCGGCATAGGTCCCAGCATTGGACCCGATCGCTATCAGGTCGGTGAGGAGGTCGTTGAGGCTGTCCAGGCGCGATTTGGTACGGTAGATGGTCTCATAAGCCGTGCTGAAGACGGGAGTGCGTACCTTAATCTCTGGGAAGCCAATCGCCGCCTCCTGGAACAGGCGGGCGTCCAGCAAATTGAGAGTGCGGATATCTGCACTGCCTCAAATACGGATGAATTCTTCTCGCATCGGGCCGAAAAAGGGAAAACGGGCCGCTTTGGTGTTGTTTTGGCACTGGATGATCAGGCGGGTTGACTGAGCGAACAACGGCGACACCTGAGGACGCCATTGCGCGGAATCTCAATAACGTACAGGATGCGATCGTGGCAGCATGTGCGCGCGCCGGTCGTGAGCCTAGCACCGTGAACTTAATCGTGGTGACCAAGCAACGTTCGCCGGGCGAAATCGTACTAGCCCTCAAGCATGGTGTGCGCCATATCGGTGAGAACCGTGTAGAAGAAGCGAGCCAGAAATTCGGCGCGGTACGCGATCAACTGCCTCCGGGGATAGAGCCACCTGTCTGGCATATGATCGGCCATGTGCAGAGCCGCAAAGCCCGGGATGTGGTAGAGCATTTCGCCGTCATCCATTCTCTGGACAGACTGAAACTGGCGCAACGCTACCAGCGTTTTGCCGAGGAGACAGATACCAGGCCCCGGGTTCTGCTGGAGATGAACGTCTCGGGCGAGGAGTCAAAACAAGGTGTTCTGGCAGCCGACTGGGAAAATAGCGCTGTAATACGGCAGTCTCTCTGGGAGTTTGTCGCGCGCCTCGTCGGGCTGTCTCATTTGCAGATTGTAGGCTTGATGACGATGGCGCCCTATTGGTCCGAGGCGGAACGGACGCGCCCTGTTTTCGCTACACTGCGCAAACTTCGTGATGCCTTGCGAGAGGACTTTCCACAGCTTGCGTGGCGCGAACTCAGTATGGGCATGACCAATGATTACCCGATTGCAATCGAAGAGGGTGCCACGATGGTGCGGATTGGGCGCGCGATTTTTGGGGAGCGCTCTAAGTGACTAGACGTGTTCAAGGAGGAACATTGACTCGTGGGTGAGTTGATTTTGTTACTGACACAGTTGTATTCATTTGTGTTGCTGGCACGTGTACTGATGAGCTGGGTCCAGATTGACCCCCATAGCCCGTTGGCACGGACGCTTTATGACCTGACGGAGCCGGTGCTTGCACCTGTGCGAAATCTATTACCGCCAACAGCCGGGCTGGATTTCAGCCCAATAATTGCTATCATTGGTATACAGGTGCTGGGAGCCACGCTAGCACAGTTGTTTACGATGGCTGGCATGTAAATTGAGGCAACACCTGTTTCCTTATATCCATATTTAAGGGGGAATCATCATGACCCGTGATTACAAATTGGAGATCAAAGAAGCCTATAGTGGTGCCGCGTTTACAGTGCGGGTGGTGACGCGGGCCAGCCGTGTTGAGATCGCTGGAATCCAGGAAGATGGCACGCTCAAAATCCGCCTGACCGAAACCCATAGCGAGGGTGCGGCTGATCGGCAGCTTGTCGGCTTTCTGGCTGAAAAGCTAGAGGTTGAGCCTGACAAAATCGAGATTGTTGCTGGTGAGAACGCCCGCGATAAGCTCATCACGGTAGATGGCATCAAGCCCCAGGATGTTGAGACAAAGCTTGTCCCTGACGCCTCCTGAATGATGGTGGCTACAAGGTAGTTCATTGACAATCCAGTTACGTGGCAACTGTCGTATTGACCGTCAGGCGATACTTTGTTGTGATTCTTGTGCTGGTGTAGCTAGCGATTAGTCTTGGGTCCATGCGCGCCATGATAACTGGACCCGTTGCAAGGATGCCAGCGGTGTGGCGTCCTTGCGACGGGTTGCGTTAGGGTGCGAATATCCTGCTATGAACTGATCTCGTCAGGGATGTTTTCTGACGCATCGGCATTGTCAACGATGATGTAATCTGGATGAGCCAATCCACTCACTTCAGGGCTTAATGTGGGGCGCTGGTAAGGGGCAAGGATATTTACATACGTCGGTGCGGCGGTCTTGTCGATTTGGCGTAGGCTGGCCTTACCTGATTGAAGCAATACGCCGTGGTTGCGGATATTTAAGATCTGACCAGCGTTTCCATGGAACATGTGTCTACTCCACCTCTGCTTGCACAGCAATTATTTGACCCAATGCAATTCCACCATCGTTTGGGGGAACGTGGCGGTGCCAGAACGGGCGAAAACGAGCACTTCTCAGGGAGTTAAGCACCTGGTTTGTTAGGCTAGTGTTTTGAAAGCACCCCCCACTGATTCCGACTTGCTCAATATGGGCATACTTGGCGACTGTGAGTGCGATTGCCGCAAGGGAATTATGGAACTTCGCGGCTATCTTTGCAACCTGTGTCCCCTTGCGCCAGTCTGACAATAGCTCGTGGAGCATTGGCTCCCAGTCGACGATGGCTGGTGAGGTATCGGTGATGAATTCGAACCTATATCGGCCCTGCTCCCGGAGTGCCTCGACAGCAAATTCAAGCTGCATCGCCGCCTGACCTTCGAAGCTAGTCTGTTGACGCATCCCGACCAGTGCGGCGATGGCGTCGAACAGCCGTCCAGCACTCGACGTGATGGGCGTGTTGAGTCCCTGGCGAAGCATCTGGCCAACGATGGGGAGTTCGCTGGCCGAGAACGCCTGAATGGGTAGCAAGTCAGTCATTGCCAAGGCTGCCTCACCGAACGCCGCATAAAGCAATCCTAGGGCGCTGCGCCGGGGCTCCTTGACAGCGAGATCGCCGCCCGGCAAGGGGAAGGGCCTTAGGGTAGCCACCCGTTCATACCCATTGGCGTGAACACGCAGAAATTCGCCGCCCCAGATAGTGCCATCCGGTCCGTAGCCTGTTCCATCCCAGACAATCCCCAGTGCTGGTGGGGCGATGGCGTTTTCCGCCATGCAACTCAGGATGTGCGCATAGTGGTGCTGTACCCGCACAATCGGCAGGCCCAGGGATTCAGCATAGCGTGTTGACCGGTAATCTGGGTGCAAGTCACAGGCAACGACTTCGGGCTGTATGTCATAGAGCACCTGAAAATCTTCGATGACCTGCCGGAAAGCGTCAAAAGCCTGTGCTGTCTCCAGATCGCCGATATGCTGGCTGATGAACACGTTGCGTTCAACTGAGACGGCGATCGTGTTCTTCAGATGGCCCCCGACGGCCAGAATTGGAGGTAGCGTCTGGGCAACCCGAATCGGCATGGGTGCGTACCCTCTGGCGCGGCGCAGAAGGATCGGCTGGCCCGCCATCAGCCGCACCACCGAATCGTCAACATGGCGAACGATCGGCCGGTTGTGTACCAGGAACACGTCTGCGATCCCAGCCAGACGCGCCAGTGCCTCCGCTTCGTCGATACAGATCGGCTCATCAGTGAGATTGCCGCTGGTCGCGACCACGGGGAAATCAAGCTCGTCCAGCAGTAGGTGGTGCAATGGCGTGTAAGGTAGCATCACGCCAACATCAGGATTGTCGGGGGCTATAGCAGGGGCCAGGTCCGTATCCTCATGTTTGGTTAACAGAACAATCGGCGCTTGAGGCGTGGCCAGCAAGATTTCTTCATCCGGGCTGAGCGCGCAGTAACGGTGAACCACGTCGAGGGAAGGCATCATCACTGCCAGGGGTTTATCAGGACGGTGTTTGCGCTCACGCAGCCGCCGGACGCTTTCCTCGCGCCGGGCATCGACCATCAGATGGAATCCCCCCAGGCCCTTGACCGCCACAATCTGGCCGTGGCGGATGGCAGCCGCAGCCGCGATCAGCGCTGCATCGTGTGTCGCCAGCACGTGGCCCGCCGAATCCCACTGCTCGAGATGGGGGCCGCATTCGGGGCAAGCATTCGGCTGCGCATGAAAACGGCGATCCAGCGGATCATCATATTCTGCCTGGCAGGCATTACACATCGGAAAGAGCCGCATCGAGGTATTGGGCCGATCATAGGGCAGGGCACGGATGATTGTGAAGCGTGGCCCGCAATTGGTGCAATTGGTGAAAGGATAGCGGTATCGGCGATCCTCTGGATTCTGGATTTCGGCCAGACAATCGGGGCATGTTGCCACATCGGGGAGTACCAGCGTCGTCTTGGCGCCCGAGTCATCGCTATGCCGGATCTCGAAATCCATGTAGCCGACCACAGGCATTTCCAGCGACTCTAGAGTCTGGATGACAGCCAGCGGTGGCTTCTCGTCGGGAATCCTGGTGAGGAATTCGGCCACAATGGCGGGTGGGCCTTCGATTTCGATCTGGACGCCCTGGCTGGAGTTGATCACCCAACCCTTGAGCTGCATCTGGGTTGCCAGGCGATAGATAAAGGGGCGAAACCCTACGCCCTGGACGGCGCCTTGAATACGGATATAGCGCCGCTGAAGTTCAGTTGTCTGGGGAGTGTTGTGCATCGTTGCGTCTTGTCGTTGTGTGTCGTTTTCGGTCACGATGGGTCTGCTACAGGCCTGTAATCTCTGCTTCTATGCGTGCAATGAGTTCAGGTATTGCAGCTTCCACTACCGATGATACCCCGGTGCCGTGGTCAAAACGAGCACCTTCTACACCATAGACGATCAATCGTGTTGGCAATTGGCCCAGCACGCGGCCCATTTCGATAGCTTCGGCGACGCTAAAGGCATGGCTTGAATAGACAAAGAAGTCTGTAGGGATTGTCTGCTGGTGGGCGTCAAGGCGGAAAATGGTACCAGGTGCGTTCCCGGAGGAGATGGCGTCGACGATGATCACGTTGTCCCAGCCGGACCAGGCCTGCAGCAGGGCGGCTCCCTCGCCACTCTGTTCATCCAGCACCAGCTCCGGGATTTGCCGCGTTGCCAGTTGTCGGGCGACCATGAGTCCCAGAGCGTCGTCACCCCGGAACTCATTGCCAACCCCAATGCAAAGCACCTGCTGACGGCGCTTATTCACGTTCGATGTCCAGTTTCAGGAAATGAACTGAGCACGAGATACAAGGATCATAGTTGCGAATGGCTTGCTCACAGTGCCAGAGCATCTTATCGTCCGGCAGATCGATGGCTTTCTCAACGAAATGCCATAAATCGTCCTCGATTGTCTTCTGGTTCTGGGACGTCGGGGGCACGATCTGCGCATGCAGGATGTCCCCTTTGTCGTCTAGTTCATAGCGGTGATAGAGAATCCCACGTGGGGCCTCACTACAGCCGTGGCCGACACCGGCGTGTGGTTCGATGGGAACGAAGGGCGCCTCAGGTTCTTCGTAGGCGTCGATAATGCGCAGTGCCTCGTCGCAAGCGTAGAGTGTCTCGAGGCTGCGCACAATAATGCTCTTGAAGGGGTTCTTGCAGCTACCCTCGATACCTGCCTCGCGGGCTGCCTCCTGGACCAGCGGCGGCAGCCGATCGTAGTTCAAGTTGTAGCGTGCTAGTGGCCCGACGAAATAGGCGTCCCGTTCTTTAATCCGCGAATGCAGTGCCGTCGAATGAGAGACATGTACTTCGGTGAAATACTCGTTGTAGTCCTTGATATCGATATCCAGCCCACGGTTGGAGACCAACCGGCCTTCATTGAAGGGGTACTCATCTGGATGCCGTAGCGCGACGAACTCGTAGTCTTGCTCGAAGTCAGGGAAAGGTAACCCGGCCGTGAAGCGGACGGTCTCCAGGGCGGTGTCGCGGGCCCATTTGAGGTCATCGGTGAGTTCACGGAGCTGGCGTTTGGTTGGTGTTTTGTAGAAGCCACCGACACGGACGTTGATCGGATGGATTTCACGACCGCCCAGGAGTGTCACCAGTGCGTTGCCGATTTTCTTGAGCTTCAGTCCGTTCTGGACCACCTCAGGGTGATCCTGGGCCATCTGTATGGCATCCTGATAACCCAGGAAATCCGGTGCATGGAGCATATACACATGCAACACATGGCTTTCAATCCACTCGCCGCAGTAAATCATCCGGCGCAGCTCCCGGAGCGGACCATCGACGGTCACACCCAGTGCATCTTCCATGGCATGGACGGAACTCATCTGGTAGGCAATGGGGCAGATGCCGCAGATACGCGCAGTGATGTCCGGTGCATCGCTGTACTGACGCCCTTGCAAAAATGCTTCGAAGAAACGTGGCGGCTCAAAGATCTTGAGCTTAACGTCCGTGACTCGGTCATCCTTGACCTTGACGTAGAGGGCTCCCTCGCCCTCTACGCGGGCGAGGTAGTCGACTTGGAATGTCCGGGTGGTGCTATTCTTGGTGCTCATGTGCTCGGGCCTCCTTGCGGAACGCTTCTGAATAGGCATTGAAACTGCGGAAAGCGCGGACGATATCGACGTCCTGGACGCCGAGCTGCTGCCACCACGTAGCCAAGGAACTCGTGTTGGGGGTTTCCATTGGGCCGAAGCAGCCGTAGCAGCCACGATTATATGCCGGGCAAATCGCGCCGCAGCCGGCGTGGGTAATCGGCCCCAGACACGGCGTGCCGTGAGCGACCATCACGCAGACGGTACCCCGGCGCTTGCATTCCATGCATACGCTGTAAGAGGGCGTAATCGGTTTGCGGCCATTGATATAGGCGCTCAGCACTTCAACAAGCTGGTATTTGTTCACGGGGCAGCCGCGCAGTTCGAAGTCCACGAAGACGTGATCGCCGATAGCGGTCGATTTTTCCAGTGTGCTGATGTATTCGGGCCGGGCATAGACGATATCGACGAATTCTTTCACGTCTTTGAAGTTTCGCAGAGCCTGGATCCCGCCAGCGGTGGCGCAGGCACCAATTGTCACCAGAAACGTGGAGGACTGGCGAATCATCTGAATGCGCTCGATATCTTCCTCAGTCGTGATCGAGCCTTCTACCAGTGATACATCATAGGGGCCAGGCATTGTGGCGCGAGTTGCCTCTGGGAAGAAGGCGATGTCGACGGCGCCAGCGACTGCAAGCAGCTCGTCTTCACAGTCCAGCAAGCTGAGCTGACAGCCGTCGCACGAGGCGAATTTCCAGACTGCCAGTTTGGGTTTTTGTTGGGTTGTTGCCATCGTCTACACCTCCCATTGCGACAACATGTGGCCGATATGTGCATACGAGAAAACAGGGCCATCCCGGCAGACAAAATGTTGTCCGAATTGGCAATGGCCACAGAAGCCGATGGCACACTTCATGTTGCGTTCCATCGTAAGGTAGATATGCTCATGCTCGATACCACGTTTGAGAAGCTCGATAGCTGTAAAGCGCATCATGACTTCAGGACCGCAGATCATGGCCATCGAATGTAGCGGGTCGAAGGGCGCTTTAGGGATGAGAGACGTAACCACGCCAACATTGCCACGCCAGGTGGCATCGGCGTAGTCAACGGTGACGTGCACTTCAAGGTCGAAACGGGAACGCCACTGCTCGAGTTCGGAGCGGTACAGGATGTCATCGGGGCTTCGGGTGCCATAGAGTAGCACGACTTTGCCATATCGATCACGGTGGGCGAGTACATGGTACAGTGCGGGGCGCAGGGGGGCCAGGCCAATGCCGCCTGCGACGAACACAACATCATAACCTTCGGCCCGGTCAACCGGCCACGACGTGCCATAGGGGCCGCGGATACCAATAACATCGCCCTTCTGGAGCTCGGCCATTGCTTTGGTAACGGTTCCCACGGCACGTGTGGTGTGCATCAGGTTCTCGGGGCGGTCAGGATCGCCGCTGATGGAGATGGGAACCTCACCGACACCGAAAACATAGAGCATGTTGTACTGGCCGGGCGCGAAGAGAAAGCTATCATGGCCATTGGTAGGTTGGAGTTCAACCGTAAACGTATCGTACGACTCGCGGTGTACAGTTTCGATACGAAACGGTTGGCTAAGCATTGGATTATCGCTCATGAATACACATCCAGAAGCTGTAAGCTTGTCCTTTCGAAACGCTGAACAATCAATGGTGTGAAACGCAGCAACATCTGGTAGCCAAGGCTATTGTCAGTATCGAACTTCTCGCGCAGGCACTTGCCGTCCAGCGAGATGGCGCGGACCAGGGTGTTGGCACGCACATCAAAGTGGGCTTTGTACGGCGGTAGCATCCAGGACCAGCCGAAGACATCGCCTTCGTGGAGCTTGTGAATCACCACGTGCCGGTGTCGCGGGTCGTGAATCTCGACATAGGCCTCGCCATGCCGCAGCAGGAAGAAGTGAACGGCTTCTTGCCCGGCACGGATAATCATCTCGTTGGCCTTGTAGCGGACGTTCGCTGCGCAGCTAACCAGCAGCTTCAGGTACTCGGGGGCCAGGCCCTGGAAAAACGGATGCTCAGCAAGAATCGGTTCAAGCGTAGTGGTTTCCATGACTCTATCCTTTTTATGGGGTTAAGCTTCTTTCGTTTTGGCTACGTCGCCCTGGCGGATAATGTTGGCTTCTTCGGTGATATCAATAGCAACTGGGCACCAGGTAATGCAGCGCCCGCATCCAACACACCCAAAGGTGCCAAATTGATCGACCCACGACGCAAGTTTGTGCATCATCCATTGCCGGTAACGCGCCCGGCTAGAGTAGCGCACACTGCCGCCATGTATGTATGAAAAGTCCATCGTGAAACACGAGTCCCAGCGGCGGGTTCGTTCGGCATGTTGGCCAGTCAGGTCAGTAACGTCTTCGATCGTAGCGCAGAAACAGGTCGGGCACACCAGGGTGCAGTTGCCGCAGGTCAGACAACGATCCGCGACGGCTTCCCAGCGTGGGTTTTCGATGTTGCGGAACAGCAAGTCGCGCAATCCCTCTGTCTCAAGTGTGCGCCCCATATTCTGGCTAGCTTCGGCGATACGTGCCTCGGCTGCTTCGACCTCACCAGCCTCCGGCGTCCGGACCGTGATCGCCTTGATGACATCAAGACCACGCGCGGACCCAATATTGACCACAAAATAGTGCTTTTCACCGTCAATGACTTCTGTTAGGGCTAGATCGAAGCCTGTGGATGCTTTTGGCCCCGTTTCCATCGACGCACAGAAGCACGTGCCACCAGCTTCAACGCAATTCACGGCGACGATGAACAGCCCTTCGCGATTCTGCTGGTAGATTGGATCCTTGAATTCGCTTTCGAGGAAGATCTTATCCTGGATTGCGATCGCGCTCAGCTCACAGGCTCTAACACCGATGAAAGCGAGCGGTTGTCTGTCCTCTTCAGGCGGGGTGATCTTGAATGATCCGTTCTCCCGCTTGGCTTGCCACAGGGTGACATTGGGCGGGTAGAGGTGCTTCTTCCAGGTCTGAGGACCAAGGGTGTAGCCGAACAGCGCTTGATCCTTGCGCTTCTCGAGGCGAAACGTCCCTCCCTCTTGCTGATCCTTCCAGCCAATGGGCAGATCCTCGACGCTGGATAGGGATTCGTAGACAATCGCGCGGTCTTCGATGGTCGGGCCGATGACGCGATAACCGCTTTGCAATAGCGCATCCAGGAGTTGCTGAAAGTGCGCCCGTTCTAGGATGACGGTTGCATCCTGCGTGAGTGTGGTTTCTGTCATTAGAAGTGCACCGGTCTCCTTAATCTTGAGTGTGCTAGTCGTTTGCTTGGGTGGGATAATGCGAGAGGAATCTATGGTGTAACAATAATGTCTTCAGACTATTCCCCTACCATCACTTTACCCAGCTTTGCCAGAAGGTATCATCTATCAAAGGGCGGGATTATATTGTGCAAAATGTCACAAATGGACTGCTTGGGCTCCCGGCAGGGACCTCAGTCGCTGGGGGTTGGCCTCCCTGGGGCATGCTTCGCGGCTAGATACGCTGGCCGAGAGCTTGCAATCGTGCTGCCGCCTCATCCAGTGTCGCGTCGCTTTTGCAGAACGCAAAACGGGCCTGTTTGCTCACGATGTGCTGGTTGGGCGGGCTGTAGAAGACGGTGGGTGGGATGCTGGCCACGCCGGCTTCACGGATTAGCCACTGTGCGAACGCCTTGTCGTCGTCCTCGTAGACGGCGCTGAAGTCCGCCATCACAAAATAGCTGCCGGCTGGGGTCGCTGGTTTCAGGTTGGCTTGTTGCAAGGCGTTGACCAGACGGTCGCGTTTTGCCTGGTACATCGCGGCGAGAGCCTCGTAGTAGCTTGCCGGGAGCTGCAGCGCTTGCACCGCCCCGACCTGAAGCGGATGAGCAACAGCAAATGACATGAACTGCCGCGCACGCTGTACCCCGGCAACGAGCTCTGCGGGACCTGTCGCCCAGCCGATTTTCCAGCCGGTGACGTTAAATGTTTTGCCAAGGCTACTGATTCTGAGGGTGCGGTCCTGGACACCAGGTATCTGCGCCATGCTAGTGTGGACGGCTTCATCAAAGACGATGTGTTCGTAGACCTCGTCTGTGATGATCGTCACGTCATGTCCCAGGCATAATTCAGCGATCAGCGCCAGTTCGTCTGGCGAGAAGACCTTCCCGCTGGGGTTGTGGGGTGTATTGACAACAATCGCACGGGTTTTCGCGTTGAACAAGGAGCGGAGTTGGTCGGGGTCAAAATCCCAGGCTGGCGGATGCAGAGGGCAATAGCGCGGTATGCCGCCGGCCATCAGGATGTTGGGTACATAGCTGTCATAAAAGGGTTCGAAGACGATGATCTCGTCGCCGGGGTCGGTTAGCCCCAGGATGGCGGCAAAGATTGCTTCCGTGGCCCCCACAGTCACTATGATCTCCTGGTCTGGGTCGAGTTGACGAGCGTAGAAAGAGTCTTCGTGCTGGGCGATGGCAATACGGAGCGCTTCCAAGCCCCGTCCATCGGCATACTGGTTGTGTGCACTGTCGCGGAGGGCGGCAACGGCACCTTCGATAACGGGCTCCGGGCCGTCGAAATCCGGTTTGCCCTGTCCCAGGTTGACGGCGCCATATTCGGCTGCTAGTAGATTGATCTCGTGGAAGATCGTGGTTCCAAAGGCCTCGACACGCTTTGACTTCTGAATCATTCTCGCTCAGTTTCCTTATTAACTTAAGCTCACTGCGTTTCCAAGTATACCGCCAGGAACCTTGCGGTGCACTTCACGGAGGCTTTTCGATTTCAGCGTGAAAATGCCAGCCATAGAGCGCAAGATAAATTTTAACTGTGTCAAAAAAATAATTGCGAACCCCCTAATTTTTGGGGGTTACCCCCCTGTGAATCGGTTGTAGCATGGAGATTAATAACTTCACGCTTCTGAGGGGGAACCGATGATCGAACTGAAGCAATTGTCGAAGCGTTACCAGATGGGAAGTGTCACCGTCACCGCGCTACATGAGATCTCATTGGAGATCGGTGAGGGGGAGTTTGTCGTTGTGCTGGGGCCATCAGGCAGCGGCAAATCCACCCTGCTGAACATGATCAGCGCGCTGGATACGCCCACTGCCGGCCAAGTGATCATCCGGGGTCATGATATCACCCGTGCCAATCGCCAGCAGAAATTCAGTTTCCGGCGGGACACGATCAGTTTCATTTTCCAGACATTCAATCTCTTTCCCAGCCTGACCGCTCTTGAGAACGTCCAGTTTGCCGTTGATATGAAAGGTAACGGCGCCCGACCCGATAGCGCGATGCAAGTCTTACAGGCCGTTGGCCTGGGAGAAAGAGCCAACCACTTCCCGCACGAATTGTCGGGTGGTGAGCAGCAGCGAGTCGCCATTGCGCGTGCCCTTGCCACCGGGAATCCGATCCTGCTTGCCGATGAGCCCACCGGCGAGCTGGACTTCCAGACGGGGGTTCAGATTCTACAACTTCTCGAAAGCCAGGCACACAGTGGTAAAACAGTCCTGGTAGTGACCCATAATCGCGAGATTTCGCGCATCGCCGATCGTGTGATCGAACTCAGTAGCGGCCAGATCGTCAGCGATGGTGCACCTCAAGAGGGTAAAGCGCCGATTGCTGAACTGCACTGGTAGGGGGTGAAATGATGAACCTTGGATTCTGGCTACGCTGGTCGTGGCGCGATCTTAAGGCGCGCTGGTTACAGGTCGTGGCGATCGCATTGATTATTGCGTTGGGTACGGGGGTGTTTGCCGGCCTGGGTGGGCAGGAAACCTGGCGTGTCGAATCGCTGGATCAGAGCTATGAGCGCCTGAACCACTACGACTTGCAGGTGGATTTTGCGGACGGTACATACGTCGATGAGGATACCTTGAGCGCCGCCTTGTCCGCTATCGAGGGCCTGAACGACGCTGAGCCCCGTCTGGTTGCTGCCACATTGGTTGATGCTTCCACGGACAAAGAGGATATTCTCGTCAGCGGCCGTGTGGTGGGCGTCGATGTGACAGAAGGCGGTCCCTATGTTGATGAAATCCATATTGAAGCGGGTGATGGTCGGAGCTTCACCTCCGAAGACGCTGGCCAACGGGTTGTGGTCGTTGAGAAGAAGTTTGCGGACTACTATGATCTGCAACCGGGTGACTCCATCCGGGTCAGCGGCGATGTCAGCCTGGACTATGTCGGCACAGGTACTTTCGCCGAGTATTTCCAGATTATCCCGGAAGACGGGACATTCAGCGGCGAGGCAAGCCTTGCGATTCTGTTCATGCCGCTCGATACTCTCCAGGATCTTACCGGGCACACGGGTCTGGTCAATGATGTCGTTATCACCGTGCAGGATGGCGCCTCACGCGCTGCGGTAGCAACGGCAGTCGAGGAAACCCTGGCGGCTACATTTCCTGAGGTAGGGTTTGAGGTCACCATGCCAGAGGATGATCCAGTCCATCATATCCTGTATTCTGATGCCCGTAACGACCAGGATACCTGGAACCTCATCGGTGCCCTCTTCCTGATTGGCGCGTCCTTCGGCGCCTTTAACCTGGCCGGGCGCATGGTTGAGTCACAACGACGACAGATCGGTATCGGGATGGCATTGGGGGTGCCGCGCGGCTGGCTAGCCTTCCGGCCGCTGCTGGTAGGTGCTCAAATCGCAATCCTGGGCACGATTATGGGTTTGGTGATTGGCTGGGGGCTTAGCCTGCTATTTGCCAACTTGTTCAAGACCCTGTTGCCATTGCCATATTGGGGGACCTCGCTCTATCTGCCTGGCTATATCCGTGCAGCTTTGCTGGGGTTGGCCTTGCCGCTGGTTGCAACGATGATCCCGGTTTGGCGGGCTGTCCGGGTCCAACCGATCGATGCGATCAAGTCCGGTCATCTGGTGGCTAAAGGCGGTGGTCTGAGCTGGTTGCTGAACTACTTGCCTATTCCCGGGCGCAGTTTCACCCAGATGCCTTTCCGCAACATTCTGCGCTCGCCGTGGCGGACCCTGCTCACCGTGCTTGGCATCGCGATGGCGATCCTGCTCATGACGGCGTTCATCGGCTTCATGGATAGCTTCATTGCTACCCTGGATCAAGGTGAAGAAGCGTACCTCTATCAAGGACGCGATCGCCTACTCGTGCAACTCGATACGTTCTATCCCCAGGGCAGTGAACGGGTTACGGATATCGTGCAGATGACAGATCAATCTGGCGAGCGCATGTTTGGCGAGACCGAGCCAGCATTGGTCCTGGGAGGAAAACTCAGCCAGGGTACCGAGTCAATTGATACACTCCTCGAGCTACATGACATGCAGAACCCAATCTGGGTGCCGCGCTTGATAGATGGCGAACTGCGAGGGGATATGCCAGGGATTGTCATCTCGGAGAAGGCGGCTGAAGACCTTGGCGTAAAGGTAGGCGATTCGATCACCCTCGAGCATCCCCTGCGGGAAGGTGAGATGGCCTTCCGGTTGGTGGAGACAGAGATTCCTTTGGTGGGGATCCATGACAATCCTATCCGAGGGTTGAGCTACATGGATATGGCGGGTGCGGCCGCAATGGGGCTGGGTGACATGACCAATATGGTCGTCGTTACACCAGACAACGGCAGCGATGCAACCTCCATCAAAAGGGCGTTGCTCGTTCAGCCAGGTGTTGCCTCCGTACAGGCCATCGGCGAATTCGCCGATGCATTGGAAGAGGCGCTTGAGATCTTCGTTGCTATTCTGGCGATCATTCAGGGAATCGTGCTACTGATGGCGTTTCTAATCGCCTTCAACTCGACCAGCATCAATGTCGATGAGCGCAGCCGCGAGTTTGCGACGATGTTCGCCTTTGGCTTACCCCTGCGTACAGTGACCCGGATGCAGGTTGTTGAGAATCTCTTGATCGGGATACTGGGGACGGCCCTTGGTGTCGTCCTCGGCTGGTTAGCGCTCAACTACCTGCTGGTCCAGCGCGTGGAAGATCAGCTCGAGGACTTCAAGTTCATCATTACCTTGTCCCCCGACACGCTCGCCATATCAGTAGCACTGGGAGTACTGGTTGTCGCTTTGACGCCGCTGTTGAGCATTCGTAAAATGTCACGGATGGATATACCGTCGACGCTTCGTGTCATGGAATAAGTGACATAATCAAGGGCCTGAGTGGCAACTGAGATCAGACACATGATGTGCCGGTCATGGCCAGTGCGCAGGAGGAAAAAAGCTCTGGAGAAGGCTCCAGAGCTTTGTATTTGCTGTATGTGCAGCAGGTTTAGTACATGCCACCCATGCCACCGTCGGGCATAGCCGGGGCCTTCTCGTCCTCGGGGAGGTCGGTGATCAGGGCTTCAGTGGTCAGGATCATCGCTGCAATACTGGCAGCGTTTTCCAGCGCACCACGTGTAACCTTGACCGGATCCAGGATACCAGCCGTAATCATGTCGGTGTATTCGCCAGTCATCACATTGTAGCCAATGCGGACATTGTTGGATTTTTCCTGCTCCATGCGGACGTTGTTGATGATCACGCCACCGTCCTGACCGGCATTCGCGGCGATCTTCTTCAACGGCACTTCCAGCGCGGTCCGCAGGATAACGATACCCGTGTTCTCGTCGGGATAAGTCAGAGACAGTCCATCAACAGCGCTAATCGCATTGACGAGGGCGACGCCACCACCGGGCACGATACCCTCTTCAACTGCGGCGCGGGTGGCGCTCAAGGCGTCCTCGACGCGGTGTTTCTTCTCTTTGAGCTCGACCTCGGTCGCAGCGCCTACGCGGATCACCGCAACGCCGCCGCTGAGCTTGGCGAGGCGTTCCTGCAGCTTCTCGCGGTCGTATTCGCTGGTGCTGTTCTCAATCTCGACCTTGATTTCCTCAATACGGCCGACGATATCAGCCTCGTCGCCCATGCCGTCGATCACGGTCGTCTCATCCTTGGTGCTAACAACCTTGCGCGCACGGCCCAGATCCTCAACTGTAACGCTTTCCAGCTTGCGGCCCATTTCTTCGCTGATAACTGTGCCGCCGGTCAGTACAGCGATGTCGCGCAGCATGGCCTTGCGGCGATCACCGAAACCAGGCGCCTTGACGGCGACCACGTTCAGCATACCACGCAGTTTGTTGAGCACGAGGGTCGCCAGGGCTTCGCCGTCAACATCCTCAGCAATGATCAGAACATCGCGCTTGCCAATCTGGAAGAGCTTCTCAAGAATCGGCACCAAGTCGGTTGCGGCGCTAATCTTCTTGTCGTGGATCAGGATGTATGGTTCCTCAATAACGGCTTCCATCGTTTACTGATGGTTCACGAAGTTGGGGGTG
>JAADYW010000025.1 GCA_010092845.1 Chloroflexota bacterium | reverse complement strand
CGGCTACCGGTTCGTTGCATGTAGCGTTTGGCGCCCCCTGGAGGATTCGAACCCCCGACCTTTGGTTCCGAAGACCACTGCTCTGACCGCTGAGCTAAAGGGGCAATTTGTATCATGGTAGCACGCTAGCCAACGGCTGGCAAGACAGGCTAATCTATTGCGTATAGTCATTAGAGCAACACAGACAAACCCTGACCATCACCACCACGAACAAGCGATAGATTCAACTTTGCAACCTCACGCCCCTTACCATCATCCAAACCATCATGAACCAGCAACGACCGTTCAAAATAGGAAAGCGCTCGCTCCACATCACCAGACCGCATAAAGGCTACACCACAATTATTAAACACACGTGCCAAGCCAACAACATCTCGATGCACCACCTGAAGCAAATTCACGGAACGCTCGAGATAACCAAGTGCACGTCGGTAAGCACCAGCATACAAGCACACCACACCCAGATTGGCTAACGCTCGAGGATAGGACAGATTCCTGACATCGACTTCCGCCAGGCAAACCTCCGCAGCACGCACCGCCGCCTCATAGTTACCACGCGCCAGCTCCAAACGAGAAACAAGATCCCACACCACCGGATGCCGGAACACAACGCGCTCAGCCAAGCGGCCCGCCATCTCAAGATCAGCACCAATATAGGCACGTAGAAGCGCAATCTCCACCAGGAATTGCCCCTCATCATCGTCATCAGGCATCAGCCTGTAAGCCTGCAAGGTACTTTCAAGAGAGCTCGCAATTTCACCCTGATATACCTGAATCGTTGACCGTTCAGCAGCCACTCTAGCTGCCAGCGACGGGCCCCAATGCTCCGGCCCACCTGGAATCCTCCCGAGAAGCCGAATAGCATCCGAGAACTGGCCCATCCAACGCAGGGCAACTGCCGCAAACAGAAGAAACTGTCTGCGATCCTGAGATGAAAAAAGCCGATCTTCTGACAGTTCATTGAGCAGCACGAACCACTGCTCCCAACTCCCCACCGTCTCGACATAGTTACGCGCAGCCCCAGACAACTTAATGATTTGCTCAGCGAGGACTACATGATAGCCACGCGCATGTAGCAATGCATAGCATAGCTTCGGATGTGGTTCAACCAGCAATCGGGAGACCACACGCCGCACTTCTTCCACCGTGAGGCTGTCACCACGCAGAACCTCAATCAATCCGGCAAGATCTACGGGGATACGATAGCTATAGGTACGATCATCTTGAGGTACGATTTCCACGAACCCAGTATCTACCAATTCACGGGCGAAGGCTTCCATATCAACCAGATTGAAAAGCGTGCGCATCACACCCTCAACCTCGACATAGGTGACTTCTGACACATGCGAAAGCACATCGAGACACACCCACACCAGACGACTCTCCGAGCTAATTGTCCACCAGACCCGCCGATAATAGTCATCAAGACGCAATGCTGAGCCAAGTTGGCCAGGGGGTATGGAGCCCAATAGCCGCAATGCACGCCTGATCTGACCAGGATTCCCCCCAACAGCTTGCCAGGTAGCGGCATAGAATCGATCTGTCACAAGCTGCTGGATGTCGCGACCCGCGTGCTTGAGCAGAAACTGCAGGAATCTGGAGTAATCCCCTTCATCCAGATCAGGACATCGCATCTGAAAGCCCATCCAATTTGCATATGGCAGTTGTGATATCACGATCACATAGCAATGATCCAGCCAGATGGCACCCTCTTCGAATACTGGCGCCCACCTATCGGCATCATCAACGACAATGAGCAAACGCTGGCCATCTCGGGCAAGCACATGGATGTATCCTTGAATAATCTGTGTGAACGACATACCCTCTGCCGACGCCAGCAATAGTGTTTCACACACTGCCGCTGCCAGATCTTCTCCCGATGGGCCTCCTTCGCTGCTGCGGTACTGCCGCCGGCGTAGGGGTACCCACGCCACGGCATCTACGAGATGATGGTCGACTAACTTACGACTGAGCCGCAGAGCTATTGTTGACTTGCCTATGCCAGGCGGGCCATAAATCGCTACACTGCCAGGTACGCCGTGTGCCAGCCGTTGATAAACATCTTCTACTGCCTCTTGCTGGGTGGACAGCACCGTAAGCTCCGGGTTTGGCAATGCTAACCGGGCGCGCCGCTGCCTGTCCTCTTGCCGCGCTTGTCTCTCCATGCGGATGAATAGACCGAGCAGATGATTCCATGATGTGCTCACACGGCGCCGCAACGTCCGCTCATCCTGGAAAAGATTGTCCGCGATGGTCTTCATCGACAAATCAAGATCAGCACGCACATACCGATGATAGAGGGCACTGTATCCAATTAACAGCTCATTGGATTGCTGTCCATCTCGCTGGATATCGTCCAATGCCTGATCAAAGGAGGCATGGATGTCTGGTGCAGAAAGGTTATACAGTGCCCGGATGCGTCGAAATTCGCCGGCTAGGATCTCCAACAGAATCCCAAATACAGCCTGGCGCTCACCCGCTTCTCCGCGTACGGTGGCAGGTTGATTGAGTCGCTGTTGTACGAGGACAAAACTGACCAGGGGATTACCCGCCACCGTTGTGGCTTGTCGCAGAGCTTCATATGCAGACTTCAAGTCTGCCAACGTCAGGGCTGGATGTAGAAGTGTTGGCCGGTATCCGTCAGGCTCGTCGTTCACCATTCCAGATCCGGGAAAGTGCTCACCCCGGCATCCCGATAGATACGCTTGTACATATGAAATCCGGTATACGGATGGCCGAGAATACCATCATGGATAGCCCAAGAGCGCCCCCGTACCGTCTTCCAGGCATCCGGGTGCCGGAAAGGCGTGCTGTTGTCCAGTTGCTGATGTAGTTCACCTCCAGGCTGGAACTCGCGATGAATTCGCTCCATCTCCTTGCGACCAACCGTGTAGCCGAAGCCATAGCGCTCAAAAATAACCGCGTTGTGATAGGCAAGCGGCTCGATAAGGAACATGTCCTGGTGCATCTGCTCGACGAAGCGTTCAAAATAGGGCACTGAGCTGCGGAAGCCGCGTAACCCCGCCCGAATCTGGCCCGGCGCCAACCCTGCTTCCATGGCCCGGATTTCTTCCTGAACATTGCGGTCTGATGTTCCCAGGTTCGTGCTCTTGCCGTCAGGTGTAACATCAATATCAAAGCGCTCAGAGTTGGGGTCGTTTATCACAATAAGCAAGACCATTAGCTTGCCAAGGAAAGAATCGGCTAACTGCAGATAAATGACCGGGTCCTCGGCATGCGGATGGTGGAAAACCGAGATCTCCATGGCACGGCTTCTATCCGGGCAACGCATCTTCACCGCCGGCTCGCCGTCGATGGTCAGTGTTTCCGGATCGATATCGAAACGGGGATAAACCCAATCGGGGATAAGAGTACAGTAGATCGCACGTTTCTGCTTGGCCGGCAGATCGTTGATTCCGCGAATAGTACTGGGCCAGATGGCAGGGGGTCTGGTCATAACCATTCATAGCGTACGCTGGTTACAGAATTACAGCCAGAGCACGCCATGCCTCCTCATAGATGTCGATTTGCAAAGTTACCGGTATTCACGGAGTGCGCGCTCGGTACGTCGTTTGTCGTCGCGTTCGCGTAGGGCTTCGCGTTTGTCATATTGTTTCTTGCCGCGCGCCACGGCAATTTCAAGCTTCGCCAGGCCGTGGCGCAGATGGAGTTGGGTTGGGACAACCGTGTACCCCTTCCGCGTCATGTCAGCGATGATCGTGTTGATCTCCTTGCGGTGCAGCAGAAGCTTGCGCGGTCGCCGCGGCGCATGGCCTTCGCGCGCAGCCTCCTTGAACTCAGTGATGTGCATGTTCAGAACCCAGAGCTCACCTTGCTGCTCGGTCACAAAAGCCTCTTGAAGGCTTATCCGGCCCGCGCGGATCGATTTGATCTCTGAACCCATGAGTTCGAGACCCGCCTCATATCGGTCGAGCAGGTGATACTCATGGCTAGCTTTGCGATTACGCGCAATGACCTTCACGTTTTCTGCCATTAACCAATCCTCGCTGTAACAGCTTCCGCTTCTGATGATGCCTCCGGAGATGATGCTGCCGCGTCGGTGGCAGGTGAATAGTGCTCGGCGATGTACTCCAAGGCCCGGTCTAGAACAGGATCGGGGTTGTCCTCGGTAGTCTGAGCCAGGTCGACGAAGATATCGGGTTCCAACCCGATGCCATGAATCCGGCGCCCATCTGGCGTATACCATGCAGCCGAGGTGATTCGGAGTTCGCCGCCGTCGGCGAGGACGTGCACGTTCTGAACTGACCCCTTGCCAAAGCTTGTCTGACCGATCAAGACGGCCTGGCCGCGATCCTGCAGGGCGCCGGCAACGACTTCTGAAGCGCTGGCGCTACCGCCATCGATCAGGACGACGAGCGGTATCCCCTCGGCCAGATCACCGCTATCCGAGAAACGCTCCTCCTCTTTGCCGTCCCGATCCCGCTGGGAAACGACCACGCCATTGTCCAGAAAAAGGTCTGCAACATCGATGGCTTCGTCTAACAAGCCGCCACCATTGCCCCTCAGGTCAAAGATGATTGCCTGCGGATTATCCGCTATGATCGACTCGAGTTTGCACTTCATTTGCTCAGCCGCAATCGAATTGAACACCCTCAGGTGAACATAGCCAACATTCTCAAAATCCCGGTCAACGACGGTAATTTGCTCCACTTCATCACGCTCGATGGTGACATCAAAGGCCTCATCATCCTCAGGACGATAGATGGTTAGGGTGACATCGGTTCCAGATTTGCCCTTGACGATATCGATGACATCTTCGATGGCCCAGCCTTTGACTTCTTGTCCGTCCACCGCGCGGATAACATCGTTGGCTTGGAGTCCGGCGCGTTCAGCCGGTGTGGTTGCAATGCATTCATCGGCTACAATGTCAACAATATACGGTTCCTCATCGTCATTGATATCAACGTAGGCCCCGATACCGCCGAACTTACCCTCAATTTCCTCACGGTGTTGCTCAGCCTGAACGGGGGGAGAGACACTGCTGTACTCATCACCCAATGCGCGCAGCACGCCATCGATTCCGCCATACACGCGCTCACTAACTGGCGGTGGTTCCTGATAATACTCTTCATCGATGTATTCCCAGGCTTCCCAGAAAATCTCGAAATCCTGCGAGTAGGCGATTCCCTGCTGCCGCTCGTAGAGAATGCCGCCGAGGAAGAAAACCGTTGCCGTTGCTACGAAGCCCAGGACAAGGGTCACGGCCTGGAATGGATTAATGCCAACTTCTGGCTGGCTGGCGATGGTGTTTTTCGGCGGCCGTTCAATTACCGGTTTGGATTCCGGGCCGTCTTTTTCTGTCTGTGATGCGATACTACGATCATCGGTCATACCAATACCTCCGGCAGATTATCATAACGGCCCTGGCTTAAAATAGCTTTAAAGCAGGCCAATAGTTCCTTATTGCGGTACGAGTTGTTGATTCAACTGCCGGATGGCCTCGCCTAACTCAACATCTCGATTATTCTCGTCGGGGATCATCTCAATATCTGGGGTCAGCCCGAAGCCGTCGAGTGGAGTCCGGTCCGGCGTTAACCAGACGGCTCCAGTAATCCGGAACGAAGAGCCATCGGACAAGCCATAGATAAATTGGACTGACCCCTTGCCCCGCGTGCGCTGCCCGACCAGGACCGCCCGGTCGTTTTGCTGCAGAGCCCCGGCGACGACCTCCGCCGCGCTTGCCGTGCGCTCATTGACGATAATAATCATAGGCATCTCGGTTGCCAGGCCGCCCGTGGTGGCCTCCTCAATGACCTCGCCCGTCTGGCGACTTTGTTCGATAACGATGATCCCGCCATCAAGGAATTCATCGGCGATTTCGATACTTTCTTGTAATAGTCCACCAAAGTTGTCGCGCAGGTCCAATACCAGCCCGACGGCCCCGAGGTCTTTTAGCTCAGCGATAGCATCTTCAAGTTCTTCGGGCGTGCGGGAGGTGAAACTGGTGATGTGGATATAGCCCAGAACCGGCTCGCCAGGCAGAATGCGCCACACGGTCGATGGGATGCGGATCTCAGCGAATGCGATGAAATAGGTCCGTGTTTCCTCTACATCCGGTTGGCTGACAGTGATCTCTACACCGCTACCCTCAGCCACCTCGCCGCGAAGCTGTTGCCGGACGACGTCAAGGCGTTCATCGGATGGGACGGGTTCACCGTTGATTGCGATCAGCACGTCGCGATCTATCACGCCAGCGCTGGCCGCAGGACCATCCGGGTAAGGGAATAGCTCGATCACGCCTCGCTCGTTGCGATTCACCGTTACGCCGATGCCGCCGTAGATCCCAGCCAGTGCATCGCTCTCACTCTGGGCGACTGGCGGGTCATTAAAGAAGCTGTAGGGATCTTCCAATGATCCCAGATAGCCACGAATCGCAGCATATTCCAGCGTCTTTGCGGATGGCAGCTCCCGGTAGAAATTGCCGGCAACCAGACCGTGAACCTCATGAAGAATGGGAAACTCTAGTTCTGGGGGAACGGGTGTCGGGTCAGATTGGGCCTGGACAATCGGTCCTGGATCGTCGCCGGTGATATCATGTGTAATGAACCCGGCCGCAAAGACCCCGCCCAGCAGCAAGCCGGCGAGTACGCCGCCTATGATAACCCCAAAAGTGTTCTTCATGCTCTGGTCAGGGCCAGTTGTCACGTCTGTTACCTCGTATTAAACCATTGGATCGTTTTTGTCCGTGTTATTGTAGCATACCTCCGGTAATGCCGGCGGGGATGACTATGGCGAAACCGACAATCACGCCACTATACGTCTCAGCGGACGGCCAGTAGGCAACTCGGGGTAGTCTCTGTAAACTGAACCTCAAAATTACCCAGCAGTTCTTGATCCGGGTCCACGATGACTTCAACAACTGGGAACTCGGGTGCAAACAGTTGGCTTTCGGTCGTCGTCAGGCTTACCGAGGCCGGGTAGTCATTGCCGTCACCTCTTAGAATAACGGGAACCCGGAGGCTGTAGGGGGTTTCGCGTAGGTTGCAGGCTCGAATCTCGGTGCCTTGTTTGGTCTGGGTCCAGACCAAACGGTAATGCGGAATGCCGCCGGTCTCCAACCAGGTGCGCCGAAATTGCGTCAAATCTTGGCCGGATACTTGCTCGGCAAACCGGAAGAAGTCCCAGGTATCCACTGGATAGTCGGCATAAGCGACAACCCAGCGCTGGATCAGTTCAAAGAATAGTGGATCACCAAGCTGCAGGCGGAGCATATGCAGTACCCACGCCCCTTTGACATAGGTGTCAGCCCCGTACATTTCGCGAGGTTCAGGGTAGGCGAGCGGTGTTTGACGATTGGCGGCGATAATGCGCTGTTCGGCCAATTCCCGCTGACGGTGCGCATGATCTTCATCATAACGGGCGCCGAGTGCCAGCCATTCGGCGTAAGTGGCAAACCCCTCATTAAGCCACATATGTTGCCACGAGGCGAGGGCTACCGTATTGCCGTACCAGTGATGGGCCAGTTCGTGCACGACGAGGGTAAACAGTATCGACTCATCCTCCGCATTAATGACCGACTGTGGCATTGCGGTCATCGTCTGGGTCTCCAAAGCCCCATTAGGGAGTGGGGTAACCACGTGTCCATAAGTCTCAAAGGGATATGGCCCAAACATCCCTTCGAGGATCTCAAAACTCAGGCCAGTGGACGAGAGAACCGCCGCGACCTTGTCTTCTGTTCCCTCATAGGCGTAATTGCGCACTGTGATGCCGCTGGCAATTGACACCAGCTCGGTATAGTCGCCAACTGCGACTACCACTAGATTGGTGGCCAATGGGGCGGACATTTCCCAGTGATAGGTGTTAGGCGCCGTGCTAGGCATCGGGATCCCATTGGCGACCCCGATGGTTCCATCAGGCACTGTAAGGGCGAAGTTATAGCTAGCGCGATCCGAAGGGAAATCATTGCAGGGGAACCATGTGCTGGCGCCGTCGGGCTGGTTGATAAAGGCCATTCGGGGGGGATCTTCTGTGTACTCCAAACCGACGGTGAAGAACCGACTATAGGGCGTTTCCGCAGGAGATGCGATGCCGTGATAGGCCACACTCACCTCAAGCACCGTGCCGAAAGCGACGGGCTCAGCGAGATTGACTACCAGTTTGCGCTCCAGTTGTTGGAACTCGACTGGCTGACCATCGACCTGGACATCATCAACGGTCATCTGGCGTAGATCGAGGCTGAAAGTCGCCAGATGGTGGTAAGTCGCCTGGAGGCGGATTATCGCGACCCCGCTTAAGGCGCGGGTGGCTGGATCAAGCGTGAGATCGAGGTCGTAATGCAGGGCATCGTAACCCGTGTTACCCAGTTCGGGCGAGAAGGGATCACCTGTGCTGGGCTGACCGGCGATCGCATGCGGCACATCAGCCTGCTGTAGGATTTGTGCCAGCGCGTCGCTGTCCAAAACGGTGTTGAGTTGCCATAAATCATGATACCAGCGCCCGGCGGGGGTCAGGTACTGGCGATCACCGGCGGCGGACTCTGCCCAGAATAGCCCGACAAGGGCGCCCTGCGCATCAAAATAGGGCATGCCTGCTGACCAACCACCAATTGGCTCCACAGCGATGACATGCGATTTTTGGCTGCCACCGTCGGAGATGCTATGGGCGGGCTGGACTGTAAGTTGCGGCAGATCGTCGAGCACGGAAATCATCTCCTGACGACCTGACTCACCGCTGTGAATGATTTCACCCGACTGCAACGGCACAGCAGATAACCGGGACATCTCCAGCGCTGGGAAGTTCTCCTCGATGTTCTCAGAATCGATCTCTAACAGCGCGATATCAGTATCCCGGTCCTCATAGTGTATGTGTTCAACCGGGACGCGAGCATCGCTGCCGTTGAAGCCAACTTGCATTCCCACGGTCAGATTATAGGCAAAGCACTCGGGCGCGGAGGGTGTCGCCATCACGACGTAGCTGTCAGCTTCACGGCATAGCCACTGGCTGATAGCGAGTTCCTCGGGGCGCAACTTGTTATCTGCAATATAGAATGGCAGTTGATCGCGCAGCGGGGGAACATAGTGACGTGTTGCGTTCCAGAGGTAGCGCTCACCGCTAACGTTTTGCCACGAGGTCAAGATGATCCCGTAGCCCAGGTAGACGCCCGGCGACTGCGACCCGCCGGCATCATACAGCCTCACGACTGTATTCGGCACCGGCGCAGATGCAAATACCGGGGTCATTTGCGACCCCGGTATGACTACTGTCAGTAACAGAAAAAGGACGACAAGCAGGGTATTGCGGGTCGGCATACCAGTGCTCTGGTTATTGCTGGACGACGGTCCATGCGGTCTGGAACGCGGCCAGGTTCTCGT
>JAADYW010000178.1 GCA_010092845.1 Chloroflexota bacterium | reverse complement strand
GTCATCTGGTTTTCAGTCAGTGTACCGGTCTTGTCCGTGCAGATCACATTGGTAGCCCCCAGGGTTTCCACAGTTGACAAGCGATTAAGCAGCGCATTTCGCTGCGCCATACGTGCCATTCCTCTGGCCAGCGCTATCGTGGCGACAATAGGTAAGCCTTCGGGGATACTGGCAACAGCCAGCGCGATAGCCGTCTCGACCATCAACACCAGTTCTTTGCCGCTTAACATGCCGGAGATGGCCACCAGCGCTGCCACCACGAGGGTGAGCCAAACAAGCTTCTGGCCCAACTGATCGAGACGTTTTTCGAGGGGGGTGGTTTCATCTTCAGCAGATTCAACCAGTGAGGAAATATGACCGAGTTCGGTCTCCATACCCGTGGCGACCACAACGCCTTCACCAGAGCCTCGCGTGATCGAAGTGCCTTTAAACACCATGTTGGTACGTTCGGCAAGTTCGGTATCAGCATTCAATGCCTCTACCTTTTTGTTAACGGGTACGGACTCTCCGGTCAGGGCAGATTCGTTGGCTTGCAACTTGGCTGCTTCAAGCAAACGCACATCGGCCGTAACAACATCCCCACCTTCGAGCAGTAAGATATCACCGGGGACAATCTGTTCGGCGTCAACCTCATGAACAGTGCCGTCCCGGCGCAAGCGCGCGGTTACTTGCCCGAGTTCCTGGAGAGCTTCCATAGATCGCACAGCGCGCAACTCTGTGAAAAAGCCAATCGCAGCGTTGATCAGGATTACAGCCAGAATAGCAACGCCCTCAACGGCATCCCCAAATGCAAAGGCTAGCGCACTAGCGGCAACTAGCAACAAAACGATGAGACTCTGAAATTGCTCTATAAGGATGGATAAAGCGCTACGTCTTTCTGCCTCGCGCAGACGGTTTTCGCCAAAACGCTCCAAGCGTTGCTGGGCCTCAGCGCCTGTCAATCCCTCGCTTATAGCAACCTGGTAGTGTTCCAGAGCCTCATCGCCGGAGCGCGAGTATGATGCTTCCAGGAGTTGTGTTGTCCCCATTCTAGATGGATCCCCCTATCATTGATTGCCTGATGAAAATTTCGACTTGCTGCGTAGGTGCTTAGTAATGGACTGGCAGGCGTATATGGGGTCAGGATCAGGTGCTACTGACGGCCTCGCCAGTTAGGAGGATCGCTGGCCGGAAATGACTCTTCAGAAGCCTCGGTTATCACATCTTTGCCAGCCTGCTCGTTAATATGAGCCAGTACACGACCAATCGTCTCCGCGATTTCATCAGGGCCGTGCTGGCTGGCCTCCTGCTTGGCGACGACTAGAGCGCTTCGATGCACCGACTTGAAATCGCCATAAGGGAAGGCATAATGCTCTTTTGTGTCTGCCGGGGCGGCGTCCTTGCGCCCCAGGAACCATTGCCCATAGGCTTCCCATCCGTGATGCTCAAGGAATTCGTCTTCGTCATCTTGGCTGGGTTGAACGTGTGTCCAGTGACTATCATGAACAACATGACCGGATTCGATCAGGGCTTTGGCATGCTCAAGGGCTGCTGAATTGAGTCTCATGTCAAGTAACTCCTAACTAGGATGCGTGATTTCTGAGTTTTCCAATACGCAGATGCTACTGTGGAGAGTACATCGTGACGTATCTCGCTCCTACAGTAGCACAGTGGCCGAGTGGAGAAATCAGTCAGGTGGGGGCTTCTAGGTGGGTCTATCTGACCAATCAATGTTTGTTCAGGGGTTGGAAGCAGTGCCTCCGCAAGAGCAGCGTCACCGGCTGCCGAGTTGTGGTATAGACCCGGGACTGCTGGTAATACCTATTTAGTCAGCGCTTTGTGGTTCGCTATCTACGGATCGCATCCCATACAGCCGAGCATAGACTTCAGTGAACTCCGCTCCGAAAAGTACGATGCTGGAAGAATAATAGATCCAGAGTAGTACCACGATCACCGATCCGGCAACACCATAGGCCGAGGCCATGTTGCTATTCTCAATATACAAGCCGATGAGCCGCTGACCCAGCGCGAACAGCACCGCTGTAAAAAGCGCCCCGACCCAGACATCGCGCCAGGCTGGCCGTGTATCAGGCAAGAAGCGGAAGACAAGCCCGATAATGAAGGCACTCAACGCGATCGAAATCGACATATTGAGAATCTGCAGCAGAAACGCGATATTGACATCAAGGTCGCTAGCAAAAGAAATGACGACGGAAATTGCTGGGGTCAACATCTGGGAAAGCAGTAGCAGAAAGCCTACGCCTACGACCATTAATGCAGCGATCAGACGATCCCTGATAACGTTCAAGATACCATGAAGAATAGCACGGCCTTCTTCGGTTTCCACACCCCACACACGGTTGAGTGACATCTTGAGTTGAGAAAACAGATTTGTTGCGCCAAATAGCAGCAAGATAACACTTACAACGGTTGCGAAGAAGCCACCATCGCGGTCATAAGTCGCTTCCAGGACATCCTGAACAAGGTCTGCACTGCCTGAACCAATCACTTGCTCAACTTCGCTGATAACCTGTTGCTGGACATCGTCGCGGCCCAGGAAGATCCCGGCAACACTAATCGCGATGATGAGCAATGGTGCCAGCGACAGAACGCCGTAGTAAGCCAGCGCAGCCGCCTGGCGCGACGCACGGTCCTGAATATAGGCCATAATAGTCTGTTCAAGTAACTTTGGGATGCCGCTATTGAACTTGGGCATTGTCTTCCTCCTTTGGTAGGTAGAAACTGGATTAGTCTTCCTTCTGCGCCGAGTGAGCCGTCAATCGCCCGGTGTGATATTCAAAGATCCACTCCTCCCAACTCAGACGCTTGTCCACCTCGGCATGCTCTGGAAAACGGCGGTCGCTTGTCTGCCCATAGTTCAGCAAGGCGACCAACAAGACGCCACCCAGGGTATTACCCAGCAGAACCGGCAGGAAGAAAGACCATCCAACTTGTACTAAGCCAGCATCACCAACGAAGACGAGGTACATTCCCTCACAGGCTCCAACAATGCAGTGGTACAATCCAACCGTAGGGATCAAATACATGATCAGAAAGACGCTTATGAAGCGCGTGATCGAATCGCGCACAGCATGAATGATCCACACCATGCCAGCGACCAACCAACCTGCAAAGATCCCTTTGACGAACAGGTCGCCCCAGGACACCTCTAACGCATGGTTGCCGATATCCCGTGCGACGACGGCTGCTTCTGGTTCAAGTACGCCTGTCTGCGCCAGGACCAGCGCGACAATGGTTGCCCCCAACACATTCGCAGCCAGCACCAGGCCCCAAATATAGAGCAATGCAGGAATGCTAGCGATGCGGGTCAGTACCAGCGTGACCGGGGAGAGGGTATTCTCCGTGTAGAGCTGGTAGTGGCCCATAATGATGAAAATAAAGCCAATCGGATACAGCAGATTCCCGATAAAACTACTGGCTTCGGACGGAACGGCTGCGGTAAGTGCGGCCCGCGCCATGAATGATAGGCCGATTGATAGACCAGCGGCCAGGCCACTAAAGAATAGAATTCGCATCGACCGGCTGAACTCCTCGTCAGCCGCGGCGACGATCCGCTGGAATATCTCGTCCGTGGAGAAGAGATCACGTACCACACGACCACCCGCCGGTGCACCACTCTGCGAGCGGTCTATCGCCTCGCGTGTCTGGATTGACTCTTCAGATGTAGCGCTCTCGGCGATGTCTTGAACCAAATCATCTTCGGATTTCTGATTCACTGTTTGTTTGTCTTGATCTACCACAAGAATGACCATCCAAACCAGGCCTGACACACGTTGATTTGCCTGGAGACGGCTTCGCATCCTTTCTGTTTAGACGAATTCTCTACCATGTACTGGACTGTGTTCATCTTGACACAGCATTTGGGCTCATTAACTTCGGCTTGCTTCCTTCGACAAGCATAAGAAGCAATGGATTCCGAAGCGGGCAGGAGGGTTACCTGCCCGGTTTCAACGAACGTTGATTGTGAAACGACTTATCCTGTGACAGGAATAGTGGAAATGTCAGCACCTTCTTCGATAACAGCGTAGGGCGCTGAAACCCAGCCTACGGTGCCGTCATAGCGGATTTGCCACCACGTGGCGTCTTCATTGCGGCCCAAAACTTGAGCCGTACTGCGCCGTGGCAGAAAGGCCAGGATCTCGTATTCTGTACTCGGTCCGGTGCGGATGTTGACCGCATAGGGGAAAGCCGTCACCGTGTAGCCCGTAGGCTGAGTCTGCGGACCTTCAACAGGCAGCCCAGAGAGATTGGAAACAGTCACAAAGTCCTCACTGACCCAGCCAATAGTCCCGTCAACGTTAATCTTGACCCAGTTTGCTTCTGCCGTTCGAGCGAGAGCCGTAAAGGTCTCACCATAGAAAACCCGCGTCAGAATGTCTCCCGTTACGGTATTAGGGGCATCCCTCACATTGAGGGGCCCGTCGATAACAGTGGCAACGTTCGGCCCACTCGCCCCGCTAATCGGTTCAATACTGAAATCCACGAATGCCAAGCCAAGGCCTTCAAAGAACTCCACTGTAACAGAATGGGTGCCAGCGGTTAGAGTGCGGGTGACAATGTATTCACGACCCGACGCGACATGCCATTCATTGATAACCAGAACACCATCAATGTAGACTCTAATGCCGTCGTCTGCCTCAGCGCGAATGCGGTAGTCACCTCCGTCCAGGACAAACGCAGAGTTCCAGCGGGCGGACCAATTATCGGGCGGAAGCGATGCAGGTGATCCTGCACCCCAGTCCCCACCAGCTTGGGCTTCACTTCGAACGACCGGAGGGGGACCTGCCAGATTACGATTAGCGAAGTATTGCGCGGTCCAGGTCCCGGTAGGTGGCGAGACCGCCGGAGGCGCGAAGTCGGGACCCTGTGGATCCTCAGCAAGATTGGCGAAATCAACGTAAACCGAAGCTTCTTGCGAAATCTCCTGATAGTCCACCTGGATGTGATGTGTACCCGCACTCAGGTCGATATCAGCACTGACCACGTCGTTGACTCGGTCAGTGTCAAACGTATCAATGACCGTGTACCGAAAGTCAATAGTGACACTCAGATGGTCATCAGCCCGCGCCCAGAAGCGATAGGTTCCACCGTCAAAATAGGGTTCGGCTGTCCAGCGTGCCGAAAACTCATCGGCAGAAATATCACTTCCCGGGGAACCTGTACCCCAATCAAATGCGATCTCACTGTCATATCGCGTAAATGCTACTGGCCTAGCGAGAATCGGGTTGTCATAGTATTCGCCAAACCAGGTAGGCTCCGGTGTCTGAGCCTCTGCTACTGGGGTCGGCGCCACCAGGCTACTCAAGGAGCCGGCCACCATTGCGACCAGCACTGCTAGCGTTATCAAGAACGTTCGCCTACGCATTGGTATTTGCCTTTCTAGCATTCATTGCTATACGAAATGCATGAGAGCTTGAATGCTGTTTGATCATTAAAACAGCAGAGGCAAGCCGCTGCATCGGTTGGAGGAGGGGTTTGCATACTGGTGACTTTGGGCCAATAGAGGTGGACCCTTTGGACCATACAGGCTGCCCCGCATGGCCTATAGAGAACGCAGTTTCCCAAGTTGCTGGGGTTCAGATGCGGTCTAATGCGTTATGAACGCTCGAAATGGATGCGCATGATTGTCTGAGTCAGAGTAGCAGTAAGGTCATGAACCGTGACAAAGGGCAATTCAGCAAAGTTCTCAGATTGGGGAATGCTGTTGGTGACATATAGCTGCTGCAAGTGGTCGTTTTCACGTAGTCTCAGCAGACGTTGATGGGCCTTGTCGCTACAGAGATTATGCGAGACACCCAGCAACACCTGCTCAATGGCATACTCATTCACAAGCTTCTGGACAACACCGAACATCGTGCCACCGCTACTCATCATGTCGTCAACTACCAGGGCAATACGCTTATTTGACAGATCACCAATAATCTGGGTAATCATGGTTTGTTCGCGCTCGGGATGGAACTTGGACGCGATAGCCACCTGAAGCTCCAACGAACGGCCGAGATACGTCACGAATTTGGATGCACCAATATCAGGGGCTACCAGAACAACATCCTCACGGCCGTGATAGTCTTTGAATACATCAACAAAGTAGTCGTGAGCCTGCATAACATCCACCGGAATACCACTGTAAAAACCATGAATCTGCTGGTAGTGAGGATGCCATGTCACCAACCGATCAACACCAGCGCTAATGGCCAAATCGGCCATTAACTTGGCTGTGGTCGGCTCTCGCTGAAAGCGGGTTGGCTTGTCCTGTCGAGAATACGCCAGATACGGCAAAACTGCAGTGACCTTATGTGCTCCCCATTCACGAAGGGTTCGGGCAGCAACAAGCAGCGCCAGATAATTCTCGTCTACCGAGCCACCCGTCGCCGGATCAAAGAGGGCTTGAAAAAGAAAGACGTCCGAACCGCTGACATCCACATCCAGTCGCACACCCACCTCGGAATCCGAGAACCGGAAATCGATATCTTCCAGATACGGAATCTGGCTCCGTATGTTGGAGCCGTTGAGCTGCTGGCTCAGCTGATCAACGATTGAACGTGTCAAGTAGCCCGCCTGGCGGCAGCCTGCGATAATAAGGTTGCCCCGCGGCGACTGCTCAATAGATGTTGTATAGGGATCCTGGATGATTAGTCCCTAGCACTCGTTCGTTGTAAGTTGAAAAGGGCTTAAGATGTGGCCCTAGCGTGCTGCGTGATGGTCGCTAGCAGCGCATCAAAAGGCTTGATGAATTTCTCTACACCTTCGCGCTGCAATTCGTCGCCAACTTCCAGCAACTCGATACCGTACTGCACCAATTGATTGAGCTGCACATCGGCTTCTTCGACATTCCGGTCAATCGTTTGGGCGACCGTGCCGTGGTCAAGAAACGCCTGCAGGGTTTCAGGCGGCATCGTATTGACCGTATCCGAACCGATTAAGGAGTCGACGTACAGCGTGTCGGAATAGGCCGGATCCTTTGTGCTTGTACTGGCCCATAAAGGGCGCTGAACCTGAGCACCAGCTGCCGCCAGGGCTGCCCAGCGCTCGCCGCTGAACATCTGCTGGAAGCGTTTGTAGACCGTCTTGGCATTGGCAATGGCGATCTTGCCTTTCAGATGTTGGGCGCCAGCCTCTTCCAGCATCGGATCGAGCTTCGCATCGACACGACTAACAAAAAACGATGCCACCGAGGCCACCTTCGATACGTCGCCACCATTCTGGTGACAGGCTTCTAAGCCATCGATATAGGCCTGCGCCACGGCATTGTAATGCGAAAGGGTGAACATCAATGTGATATTAATATTGATGCCTAGGCGCGTAAGTCGGCGTACTGCAACAACACCATGGGGTGTTGCGGGAACCTTGAACATCACATTCTGACGATCAACGCGGTCATGCAAGCGCCGCACTTCCGCGATCGTCGCTTCAGTCTCATAGGCCAGGTGCGGATTGACCTCCAGGCTGACATAGCCGTCACGACCGTTGGTCTCATTGTACACGGAATGTAACTTATCCGCCGCGGCCTGGATATCCTTGATGGCGATTGCTTCATAGGCATCAAGAGGTTCGCTACCTTCCTGGGCCAAATCAGCCAATTGTGCATTGTAGGCGTCGCCCTCTGAAATTGCCTGATCAAAGATCTTCGGGTTCGAGGTCATGCCGCGCAAACCCTGGCCAATCAGGCGATCCAGTTCACCTGACTCGATGAGGTCTCGGCTGATGAAATCCAGCCAGACAGCCTGTCCATGTTGGTGGAGTTCATGTAGTTTTGTCATGGTGGTTGTTCTCCTCTCCGGGTGTTTTACGTGTGGGCCACAATCCGCTCAGCGGCCTGGGTGATGTGAGCGGGCGAAAGCCCGTATCGTGCGAACAAATCATCAGGATCGCCTGACTCCGCATATGTATCCATCACACCAACAAAGGCCATTGGCACTGGATGGCGTAGCGCAACCACCTGGGCCACGGCTGCCCCCAGACCGCCCGCGATACTGTGCTCCTCCGCGGTTACGATGCCACCAGTTTGACGGGCTGCTTGCTCTATTGACGTGTGATCGACTGGCTTGACCGTATGCATATCCAGTACCCGCGCCTCGATCCCCTTCTGGCTCAGTGTATGTGCCGCTTCCAGCGCAGCAGCCACCATCAAGCCACACGCGATGATCGTAACAGCATCACCTTGGCGTACCTGTGTGGCCTTACCGAGCTCAAACGATTCACTATCATCATAGATCCGGGGCACAGCCGGACGGCCAGTCCGCAAGTAGACAGGACCCTCGTGCTCAAACATTGCCCGCGTTGCCCAGCGGGTTGCTTGCTCATCGGCTGGTACGAGGACAGTCAGGTTTGGAAAAGACGCTGCCAGCGCTAGATCTTCGATGGCCATCTGGCTGGGGCCGTCTTCCCCGATGCTAATGCCACTGTGAGAACCTACCAGCTTGACATTTAAGTTAGGGTAGGCAACCCCCATGCGTATTTGATCGTAGGCGTTACCTAACAGAAATGCTGCAAAGCTTGCGGCCAACACTTCTTTTCCAGAGGCCGCCAGACCACTCGCTACACCAACAATGTTGCTCTCAGCGATCCCAAGATTGAAGAAGCGCTCCGGAAACGCCTTCTTGAAGAACTTGGTCCGCGTAGAGTTACTCACATCGCCGTCAAGCACAACGATATTGCTGTTCTCTTTGCCAAGTTCTTCCAGGGTTTCGCCAAAGATATCGCGTGTGGAGGCACCGTATTCCAGGCCTATACTCCTGCCGACATTCATCTCACTCCGCTCCTTCCAGCTTGGCATACATACGTTCCAGTTCGGCCAGGGCCTTCTGGGCCTCATCTTCAGACAGGGTTTTGCCATGCAGCCGGTTCGTATCATTTTCCTCAAACGACGAAAGACCTTTGCCTTTTTTCGTATTGGCTACAATGAGCTGGGGTTGTCTATTGACCGCCCTAGCC
>JAADYW010000177.1 GCA_010092845.1 Chloroflexota bacterium | reverse complement strand
TTTCCGGCCAGAAGGCGATAGCCTCGTTGCTCAGATGATGCATGCAATCCAGTTCGGGGATTATCTTAGCTTCTATCTGGCCATGATCAATGACGCCGACCCGGCAGTGATTGCACCCATTAAGGCCCTGAAGAAAGCACTAAGCGAACATCGCTAATCCACTTATTCGGAAAGGAAGTATCCATGACCCAACCGGCGGACCATCCGTACCTGTTCATTCCTGGACCCGTTGAGGTCCGGCCTGAAATCCTGAAGGCCCAAGCAACGCCAATGATCGGCCATCGCTCTGCGGCCTTCGCGGAGTTGTATGCGCGTTTGCAACCCAAACTGCAGCGGAGCTTTCGGACCCAGAATCGCGTCTATATTTTCGCTTCGTCAGGCACAGGCGTATGGGAGGCGGCCTCTCGGAATCTGGTACGCGATGAAGCACGCATTTTGCATCTTTGTAATGGGGCCTTCAGTGACCGCTGGGCCGAAGTCAGCAAAGCCAACGGCAAGCAGGTAGAGATTCTTGACGCTGAGTGGGGACAGACGATCCTGCCCGAAAAGCTTGAGACCATCCTGCGACACGAGACGTATGATGCAGTCGCCTGCGCGTACAATGAGACGAGCACCGGGGTTCTCAACCCAGTACCCGAGTATGCCGAGATCCTCAGTAACTACCCCGATACCCTGTTTCTCGTCGATGCCGTCAGTGCTTACGCTGGCGCTCCCCTGCACATCGATGAATGGGGCATCGATCTATGCTTGACCAGTACCCAGAAGGCCTTCGCCCTGCCCCCAGGAATGGCTTTCGCCACCGTCTCGCAGAAGGCACTCGACCGCGCAGCAACCGTCGCTAACCGGGGCTACTATTTCGACTTGTTATCGATTGAAAAATATCACCAGCGCAACAATACCCCGGCAACACCGCCGATTGCACTGATGTTTGCCGCCGACCGGCAACTGGATGACATCCTCACCGAGGGGCTTGAGAATCGTGAGGCGCGCCACAAGGAAATGGCTGAGCTAACACGCACGTGGGGACAACAGGCCGGTTTCGAGCTCTTCGCACAAAAGGGCTACGAATCGCCAACATTGACGGTTTTCAGCAATACGATGGAAATCGATATCAAAGCGCTCAACACTTTTCTGCGCGAGCGAGGCATGGAAATCGCCAACGGCTATGGCAAAATCAAGAACACGACCTTTCGTATCGCGCATATGGGCGACACCCAGCCCCATCACCTGCAAGAACTCTTCGGCAACTTTGTTGCCTTTCTCGCACAAAGTTAGGGCCGGTGACCATGCATATCTTGATTCCAGATAACCTGCACAAAGCCGGTCTCGCTGTGCTGGAGGCAAGCGACGCTGTGACGTACGATGCCCCCGGGAAGATGAGCCGCGATGCAGTGCTAGATGCGGCGGGTTCAGCCCATGCCATGATCGTGCGTAGCGGCACGCAAGTCGACGCCGAACTGCTCAAGGCCGCCAGCCAGCTAACGGTGGTCGTCCGGGCCGGTGTTGGCGTCGACAATATCGACCTGGATGAAGCGCATAAGCGTGGTGTGACCGTGATGAACACCCCTCAGGGCAATACCGTCGCGACAGCAGAACATACACTGGCGCTTATGCTGGCCCTCGCGCGGCACATTCCACAAGCCCAGGCATCAATGCTCGATGGCCAGTGGGAGCGCAAGAGGTTCACGGGCACCGAACTTCGCGGCAAGACGCTGGGGTTAATCGGTCTGGGCCGCGTCGGCCAGGCGGTTGCCCGGCGGGCCCTGGCGTTCGAGATGACGGTCGTGGCCCATGACCCCTTCATCTCGCCTTCTACAGCTTCAGAACTCGGTGTGGCTCTGCTGGAACCCGATGAAGTGTTCGCGCAGGCCGATTATCTGAGTCTACACACCGTCGTCACCCCCGAAACACGCGACATGATCAACGCAAGCACCCTCGCCAAAATGAAAGACGGCGTGCGCATCGTAAATGCCGCGCGTGGTGTGCTTATCAATGACCACGATCTCGCAGCAGCGATCAATCAGGGCAAAGTTGCTGGGGCAGCATTGGATGTCTATGCCGAAGAACCCCCGCCGCCCGATCACCCACTCATCGGTTTGCCCGGCGTGATCGACACGCCGCATTTAGGGGCAAGCACGGTCGAAGCTCAGGAAGCCGTGGCTGTTGAGGCTGCTCACAAAGTACTCAATGCGCTGCTCCATGCGACGTTTGAGGATGTTGTGAAGGCGTAGGGTGTTATCTAACAAAGAACAAAGCTGCTGTGGAGAGGGGGGGAGATATCCACAGCAGCTTGGTCTTTGCAAACAACAATCAGGACAGAACCCAGATTGTTGAGCAGGGTAACATTCCTGGCGATCTACCCATACAACGCAACTACAACGTACTTCCGTATACCGTCACAACCACTCCAGGAATGTTCCGACTATGAATCTAGGCGTCATGCGTGAGACAACCATGAAACCACCCTAAAGGAAAGATGAGTCCCGCCTGTCACCAGTGTTAATTGGCAATGCTTCAGGCTGAAGACTCGGGGGCTTCATCCAATGCCGTCAGGGCGATGTGGAGCTCCTCCAATTGCTCTGGCAATACGGGTGATGGTGCACCGGCCATGAGATCGGCCGCTTGCTGTGTCTTCGGGAAGGCGATCACCTCCCGGATATTGGGTTCACCCGCCAAAATCATCACCAACCGGTCCAGGCCGGGAGCAATACCCCCGTGCGGCGGAGTGCCGTACTCGAACGCTTCGAGCATGTGACCAAACTTTTGCTTGGCGTCTTCAACCTCCAGGCCAATCAGGCTGAAGATCCTCTCCTGGACGTCGCGTTGGTGAATACGAATACTACCGCCAGCGACCTCATAGCCGTTGCAGGCAAGGTCGTATTGCTGGCCACGCACCTTACCCGGCTCAGACTCGAGCAAGGCCAAATCCTCGCGCATCGGGGCTGTGAAGAGGTGATGGGAAGGATCCCAACGGGCCTCATCTTCATTCCACTCGAAGAGCGGGAAGTTGATGATCCAGACGAAAGCAACCTTCTTAGGGTCAATCAGATCGAGTTCGACAGCCAGGTGGCGGCGCAGGGTATCGACAACGGCATAAACTATCTCGCGTGTGTCGGATGTGAATACCAGGAAATCTCCCGGTTGGACGCCAACGGCTTCAAAGAGCTCGAGTTTCAGCTCAGTGGGAAAGAACTTGCCGATCGGTCCGCGAACTTCGCCATCCTCTTCTTCAGGGACAGCCATATAGGCCAGGCCCTTGGCCCCGACAGACTTGGTGAGATCTTCTAACTCTTTGTGGAACTTCTTGATCTGGCTATTGCTCCAACCACCAGGACCAGGCACGCGGATCGCTTTGACCGGTTTACCCTGTTCAACGTTGGTGGTGAAAACCGAGAAGCCACTACGTCCCGCAATCTCGCTGACATCAATCGCGACCAGATCGTAGCGCAGATCAGGCTTGTCGGAGCCATAGCGCTCCAGGGCTTCGTGAAGGCTCAGGCGCGGGAAAGGCTTGTACACCAATTCCCGATCGGTAACATCCTCCACGATGCCTGTCATCAAGCCTTCAATCAGGTCCAAAACATCTTCACGATCAACAAAGCTCATCTCGAGATCGAGCTGCGTGAACTCCGGCTGGCGGTCGCCGCGCTGATCTTCGTCGCGAAAACACCTGACGATCTGAAAATAGCGCTCGAAGCCCGCCACCATCAACAACTGCTTGAGTTGCTGGGGGCTTTGGGGCAACGCATAAAATCTACCCGGATGCACCCGGCTCGGTACCAGATAGTCACGCGCCCCTTCGGGTGTGGTCTTGAACAGAAACGGCGTCTCGATCTCGATGAAATCGCGCGCGCTGAGGAAGCTACGTATATAGCGCACGACCTCGTGTCGCAGGATGATGTTCCGTTGCATCCGCTCTCGGCGGAGGTCAAGGTACCGGTAGCGCATCCGTAAGGCTTCGTCGAGATTCTCCTCTTCGCGATTGATGTAGAAGGGAGGAGTCTTGGCGGCATTCAGGATCTCAATCTGGTTGACCTCGACCTCGACCTCGCCGGTAGGCAGGTTCGGGTTAATCATCCCCTCCGGACGTTGGCGCACGATGCCGCGAACCTGAACCACCCACTCGTTGCGGACGTCCTTGGCCTTTAGATGGACATCGGGGGTCTGCTCTTCGTCAATCACCAATTGGGCGATTCCCTGGCGGTCACGCAGGTCCAGAAATATCAAGCCACCCTGATCGCGCCGGCGATGAACCCACCCCGCCAGCGTCACTTCTTGATCTGCATGGTCTGCACGCAACGCGCCACACGCATGAGACTTTAACATCACTTTCCTCCTCGGGATTCCGCATTCCTGCGGTGATTATGCCGGGATGAAGGTTACCACGAACCTTCTATAGCATGCAAGGATCATACGCCGGCCAGTCGGAGAACACAAAACGCCCGACTCGCGTCGGGCGCCCGGGTTGAAGCCAACACTCAGGAGATTTTAGGCAACTGTGGCGCGGGGACGACCGCCCAGCAACTGATCGTCTACCCAATCGGCCACGTAGGGATAGCGGTAATTGCGACCACCCCAGGCGGCGTTAGCAGCGATCATGCTGTAGATCAACATCACGAAGGGTGTCAGCGCTGCCAGGATCCAGACAACGGGGATCAAGAGCGCAAACACCACCAGGAAAGGTATGCCGATCAAGATAATACTGAAGATCGCCGCTACCAGGATACCCGCTACGAGCGCGAGGGTCCCTATCACAGCGATGACGAAAACACCGATGGTGCAGACCGTCTGCATAGTGAAGGCCTGCAGCGCGTGATGGGCCACGAACTCAGAGCGGCGCCGGTAGACAAGGTAAATGCCCAGTGGGATCAACAGCGTGAACAAAACACCTACGCCGCTGCTGAACAGCGCGATCACAGTGAGCAAAGCACTCGCATGCGCGAGCATGGCCCAGAGACGCTCACCATCTTCGACATAGTGCGGATTCGCACGCGAAGCGTAGCGATGGCTGGACGGCACGCGGAAGTCACGGGCAGTATCCCAATAGCTTTGCCAGGACTGCTTGCTCTTGCGTGGTGGCAACTCGCCTTCGGGGTACGCGCCCTGACCGTAGGGGTCACCCTCACGCTGGCGCGGACCGTAATAGCGCTCTTCGTACTCACGCACAACCTCATCCTCGTCGCGAAGCTGTTCGAAGCTATCTTCCGGAGATGTGCTTTCCTTGGCTTTCACCCGCACCGGGATCTGGATCGCGCCATCAGATGCCGGCTGGTAGTTCCAGTCCCCCTCATTGCTCTCGGGGGGTTGGTTGGTATTAATGTTATCGTTCTTGCTCTGGTCGGTCATCAGGATAC
>JAADYW010000176.1 GCA_010092845.1 Chloroflexota bacterium | reverse complement strand
TCGTGGAAGCTCTGGGGATTCCGCAAAGCCAGCCACAACAACAGGACAGGCGAAGCATGATCGACAAAATGCAGCCTGCTGCCCCGTCGGTGAGGATTGCTGTTGTTGGCAAATATGTGGAACTGCATGACGCCTATATGAGCGTCAAAGAGGCCCTGCTTCATGCTGCCATGCTGGTTGAACGTCAGCTCGAAATTGAGTGGCTGCATTCCAGTGATCTCGAAAAAGACCGTGGCTTCGAGATTCTGGAGACAGTAAATGGCGTTGTTGTGCCAGGAGGTTTTGGCGAGCGCGGCGTTGAGGGTAAAATCTTAGCAGCACGCTTCGCGCGAGAGCACAAGATACCCTACCTGGGGCTGTGCCTGGGTATGCAGGTAATGTGTATCGAATTTGCGCGGAATGTTCTGGCGGTGGAGGATGCACACAGTACAGAATTTGAGCTCCATGCCGATCATCCGGTCATTCATTTGATGCCTGACCAACACGGGATCAACAATCTGGGCGGGACGATGCGTCTAGGGCTTTATCCATGTTCGCTCAAACCAGGGACGGTCGCTGCTCAAGCTTACCAGAGAACCCATGTAGAAGAACGCCATCGCCATCGTTTTGAATTCAATAACGCGTATCGCGAGCGCTTCAGTAGTGCTGGCATGGTGTTCAGTGGCGTCAGCCCCGACGATCTGCTGGTCGAGATTGCCGAAATCAGCGATCATCCTTTTATGTTGGGGTCACAGTTCCATCCTGAGTTCCAGAGCCGGCCCAACCGACCGCATCCCCTGTTTGCGTCCTTTATGAAAGCCTCAGCGGCTTATTCACCATCGGTTGAGGTCGAAGCCGCCTCAACTGCAGAAATCAAAGGAGTCGGGAATGGACATTGAGGGCTATTTGAAAGCAATGCCCAAAGCTGAAATCCATGTACATCTTGAGGGCTCAATGCGGCCTGAGATCCTGTTACAACTGGCAACCAAAAACGATGTTGATTTACCAGGCAAGACCGTCGAAACGATCCAGCAGTGGTATGTCTTCCGTGATTTCTCCCACTTCGTAGAGATTTACATCACTATTTGCCGGACACTTCAGAAACCCGAAGACTTCACCCTGATCGCCTATGACCTGGGCAAAACGCTGGCTGAGCAAAATGTTCGCTATGCTGAGGTTACCACAACCCCCGGGCTCCATATCTATGGCAATGGGCTCGATTTTCGCACCTGGTTGGAGAGCATTAACGCAGGCCGGCAACAAGCTAAGGATGAGTTTGGTATTGAGATGCGATGGATCATGGATCTTGCCCGTAATCTCGATTCAGAACGGGCGGAGGAGCTTGTAGCATTGATCGCCTCGGACTATGCCCGTGACAACGGCGTCGTCGCCTTGGGATTGGGGGGAGCAGAGGTGGGTTTTCCCCCCGAGATGTTCGAAGCGGCCTTTGCTCAGGCCAGAGAACGAGGGCTGCCGGGTAATCCTCACGCTGGCGAAACGGTTGGCCCCGTCAGTATCTGGGGCGCGCTTCGCAGCCTCAAGGCCACTCGAATCGGGCATGGTGTGCGCGCGATTGAGGATCCTGAACTGGTTACTTACCTTGTAGAGCACCAGATTCCTTTGGAAGTCTGTCCTACCAGCAACCTGTGTCTGGGCGTATTTCCCTCTTATGAAGCTCACTCACTGAAGCAACTTGTTGAAGCTGGCGTGGTCGTGACCATCAACTCCGACGACCCGCCGATGTTCAATACGACAATCAATGATGAATATCTGCATGTCTTCAAGGATTGCGGGCTGACGCTGCCGCAGATTGAGAAAGCCACACTCGAGGCTGTCCGTGTTAGTTACCTACCGGATAAACGCAAGCGCGAGCTGGTGGATGACTTCCAGACAACATTCAATCGGTTGCGCGGCGAGTTTGGGATTGATCCGGCTTCCAGCCAGCAATCGCCCGGCTGGATAGAAGACTTCTGGGCCGGGATTCTGAGCCGGGAACCGGAGCGAATTCGGGCTGCCTTCCAGCAGTTGCAGGATGCAGAAGAGCGGTCTGGCACGATCCAGCATCTACAACGGATGGTGAGCGAAGATGGCTGGGCAGAACCTCAGCGGGTATCTGCCCAACGCGCGCTCGATGCTCTGCGCCCAATTATTGATGTCTGAAGCCTGACCTACGCGTTGTCCTGATCGTTCTTCGATACGACATTGATCACGGTAGGTTCTTCTTGGGGAATCTTCGGTAGTGTGATCTTCAGAACATGATGCTTCAGTTCGGCGCGTGCCTTGTCAGGATCTACCGGTACCGGGATGCCCAGGCGCCGGCTGAAGCGCCCATAACGACGCTCGCGACGTAGGTAGGCAGCATCGGGGACATCATCACCTGGCGCGGTCTCGCCGGCGATCGTGAGCTGGTTGTCGGTCACTGTGACATCAAGTTTCTCAGGAACAATGCCGAGCAGTGGAACCGTGAGGATGACAATGCGATCCTCATAGTCGATCATGTCTATGGGCAGATTAATGCTACCCCCGCCAGCAAAAGACAGTGTGTCCTCCAGAACGCGGTTGAGTGACTGGCGCATGTTGCTCAGATCAATCCCTTTGTTCGCCATCGTACACCTCCTTTACCTCCCAATACGTTGCCATGGTGTATTGGGTTGCAACTGAGGCTGTGTCTATCCGTACTGTTCAATCAAATCGATGACCTGGAGCAATACTTGCCGCACACTGGATTTCGATGTTGAGTTACATGGCATAACAGTGACCCAATCGTGGACCCCCGTGCCGCGTCGCACCTCGCCCTCACGTACAGCACCCGGAAGATCGGCCTTATTGGCTACCACCAGGTAGGGAACATCCTGGAAGCTTGAGAAAAGCCGAATCAGCTCGTTGGCTTCAGGAAATGAAGGCGGATCAGTGCTATCGACCAGCACAACGAAGGCATTCATCTCTGTTGCCAGGATCTCCCACATGAAGCTGAACCGCGCTTGGCCCGGTGTTCCGTTAAGATGCAAAACACGACCTTCAAGCTCGACGCGCCCGTAATCCATTGCCACAGTGGTCTCGGCCTTGATGCCACGGTCCTCGGTGGTGATCTTGCGTTCAGTACTGACCACTGGAATATCAGAAATGCTTTGGATAAACAATGTCTTGCCAGAATTAAATGGCCCTGTGACCAAGACTTTGTAGATGCTTGACATAGTAGCGAGTGGCGCAGTGGGCTTTATTAAATCTGGCCCTATGTTTGCGCCGTGTCTCCTTTCTCACTGCTGGCTAACTGACCGAACAACTTCCCAAGTGCTGCGGTAATTGTACCATGCTGTATGCGCTCTTGGCGGGATTGGTCTACGACACGCCTGTATTCTGGTTACGGAAATCGACGAACCGGTAGCCAACACCTCGTTCTGTCAGGATGTAACGTGGCTGAGAGGGATCAGGCTCAATCTTTTCGCGCAAGTAATTCACATAGAGGCGCACGTAATGGGCTTCATCGCGATACTCATATCCCCATACTTTCGCCAGGAGTTGCTCATGGGTTACCGTCCAGCCTGCGTTTTCAATGAGATGGTAGAGTAGACGGTACTCGGTTGGGCGCAGTTTGACCCGCTCGCCGCCAACAATCACTTCACGCTGATTGAAATCGACGCTGAGGTAATCATCGACCTTCAGAACCGCCTGGCTTGGGGTTGAGGGCATCTCTGCCCGCCGCAGCACCGCGCGGACGCGGCTCGATAGCTCGCGTGGGCTAAATGGCTTCGTTACATAATCATCGGCGCCAAGCTCCAAGCCGCGGACACGGTCATCTTCTTCTCCCTTAGCCGTGAGCATTATCACAGGGATGCTAGAGAATTCGCGTAGCATTCTTAGTGTCTCGAATCCATCGAGCTGCGGCATCATCACATCCAGCACAACCAGGTCGGGCAGTTTTGTGCGTATCATCTCCAGCGCATCTAGGCCATTGTTGGCGCTTATGACTTGAAAGCCCTCCAGCTCAAGGTTCATCCGAATGAAATCGATCATTCGCGGCTCGTCGTCAACTACAAGCACTTGTTTGAAGTCACGTGCAGAAGACCGAGGGGTCTGAGGATTGCTCATATCTCTGCCTAGTCTCTCCGGCGCTGTCGCTCTGGCTAGTCACGGAATGGGGTGAAGACATCCTCTTCTTCGCCAGAAGGCATAACTTCGATATAGTTGATACGCCACCAAGGCAGAATGATGCTAGTCACTTCGCTGAGTAGATAGCGCAGATCTTTACCATCACGCTGCCGTGGATTCTTAAATACGACATATTGACTTGATGGGTCGGGAAGCTCGTCGACTTCTCCGAGAAATGGCTCGCCATCATTGATGTGAACATACAAGGCTGTCTCTTATACACATCTGACGCTGCCGACGAAGG
>JAADYW010000175.1 GCA_010092845.1 Chloroflexota bacterium | reverse complement strand
GCAAAACTTAGCAAAGTTTATCTAGTCACGCTATTTTTTGCAAAGCCACCGAAATCAGGATCCTCGGCAACTCCAGATACTGAGAAGACACTCCAGCAAACCGATTTCAGCGACACCGCAACCCTGGAACTGCCCTACACCACATCACAAGCACAGGACATAGCTCACCTAATCTTGTGACCGTTGACACCCCCAGCCAGTGCGCGGCGTTTACCATGCAGCAACAACTATCTCTAAACCGGGATATGGCGTACAGACAAAATACGGTAAAATGTTGCGACTATCAGCAGCTAGTAGGGAGAAATCGCTGGTTGGATTACCGAAAACTCGGACGCACCGGCCTCAAAGTCAGCGAATTGTGCCTGGGTACAATGACATTCCGCTGGACCGCTACTGAGGACGAGTCCATCGCCGTATTGAACCGCGCCTGGGAAGCTGGTATCAATTTCATTGATACCGCAGATGTCTACAGTTTCTGGGCCGAAGGCAACGATGGCGGCGTAGCAGAGGAGATCATCGGCCAATGGTTGCAGGGCAAGCCACGGGATGAAATCGTCATCGCCACCAAGGTCCGCGGGCGTATGTGGAACGGCCCCAATGGTGAAGGTCTCAGTCGCCAGCACATCATGTTGGCAGTGGAACACAGTTTGCGGCGTCTGCAGATTGAAGCCATCGATCTCTATCAGGTCCATGCGCCCGATTGGGACACTCCGCTAGAAGAGACACTCCAGGCACTGGACGATCTGGTCCGCCAGGGCAAGGTCCGTTACATCGGCGCGAGCAATTTTCGGGCCTGGCTGCTGATGAAAGCGCTGTGGATAAGTGACAAATACCATTATGCGCGTTTTGATTCGATCCAGCCGCACTACCACTTGCTCAACCGCGCAGAAGTCGAGCCCGATCTGGCCGCAGCCTGCCTGGACCAGGGTATCGGCATGATACCTTATAGCCCCCTGGCTGGTGGTTTCTTGACTGGTAAGTACACACGCGAGCACATCCCTGACAAGGCACGTGGGGCCGGCAACCAGCGGATGCAGCGCTATATGACGGATCAAGGCTTTGCAGTGCTGGACACCCTAGAGAAGATGGGCGCAGCACGCGGCAAATCCACCTTGCAGATGGCCCTGGGATGGCTGCAAACTCTCCCATTTGTCACCGCCCCCATCATCGGCGCCAATCGCGTCGAGCAGCTTGAGGACTCGCTGGGGGCCATCGGGTTACGTCTCAGCGAAGAAGAAATGCAACAATTGGATACCGTTACTGGTATGGAACGCAACTGGAGTCAACGCTAACCAATCACAAGGAGAGATTTCTATGGGATTCATGAGTCTGGGTGATTTACTCGCCAGTTCACGTGAGGAACGACTATCCGCCGAAAATCTATACAAAGACATCGTCGAAACTCTGATCGAAATGGCAGGGGACGATGAGGCGGAAGTACGCGCCGCCGCTGCCAAAGCGATGGGCATGATCGCCGAGAAGAAAGTGGTCCCGGCGTTGAAAGAGGCCCTCAAGGATGCGGACAAGGATGTGCGAGCCGCCGCCACAGAAGCCCTGGGCAAGATTGCGGCGCGCATGCAGGGCAGCATCACCCCCGAAGCACCTAACAAGATTTCCTGATCGTCTCTTGAATCCTTCCCCCCGGGGAATCTGCTTATAGAGAGAGGCCGACTGTGACAACACTGGTTACAGGTGGTGCTGGGTTCATCGGCAGCCATCTCGCAGCAAGCCTATTGCAGCGGGGTGAAGCCGTTGTAATCCTCGACAATTTTAACGACTACTATGACCCGGCCTTGAAGCGGCGCAATATCGCGCAGCTCGGCGCACCGTCCCATCTCCAGGTCATTGAGGGCGATATTCGCGACCGCGAATTGGTGCGCGATATCTTCCGGCAGCATAGCATCAGCCGAGTCGCCCACCTGGCCGCGATGGCCAACGTCCGCGTCAGCGTGAGCAACCCTCACCTCTATGCTGATGTCAACATTATGGGCTCCCTCAATTTAATGGAGGCGGCCTCCATCGAGGGCGTTTCGGTCTTTGTGCAGGCCTCAACTTCTTCTGTCTACGGCATTACCGACCAGATTCCCTTTATCGAAACCGACACCGCGGACCGCCCCCTGGCCGCATACCCCGCCACTAAGCGCGCGGCTGAATTGCTAGGCCACACCTATCACAATCTACACAACATGAACTTTACGGCCTTGCGCTTCTTCAATGTTTACGGCCCGGCTGGTCGCCCGGATATGATGCCAATCCGCTTGATGGAAGCCACGCAGACCAACGAGAAGATGTATTTGTTCAACAATGGAGACATCCATCGCGATTGGACGTATATTGACGATACAATCGATGGCGTCGTGGCCGCATTGGAACGCCCTCTGGGCTATGAACTCGTAAATCTCGGCTGTGGGGCACCCATCTCGCTGAAGGAACTCGTAGCGACGATCGAGGCACTATCCGGGTGCAAAATCAACTGGGAGCCAATTGACACACCCGCCAGCGACCCCCCAATCACGTATTGCAATAACGAAAAAGCCCGCCGCCTGCTGGATCTCAACCCTAAGATCTCGGTGCAGGAGGGGCTTCTTCGTACGTGGGAATGGTTTAAAGCGTGGAAGGCGCTTTAGCCGGGCCTAGAGGCTCATCCGCTTGAAGATTGGTTCCGGGATATTGCGAATAATCAGCATGACGAAACGCCAATACCATGGCGCATACACGACGCCCCGGCCCTGGCGCATGCCGTCATAAATGGCCTTGCCGACGACATGCGGCTTGGAGAAGAGTGGCGTCTTCTTCATATGCGCGGTCATCGGTGTATCCACCATACCGGGTTTGATGGTTACCACCGAAACACCAGATTTGGCCAGACGGTTGCGTAATCCCTGCATGAAGGCGCTGACGCCGGCCTTGGCCGTCCCATAGACGTAGTTACTCTGGCGGCCACGATCACCGGCTACCGACGAAATCGCGGCAATGCACCCGCGCTTCTGCGCCTCGAAATGGTTAGCGACGATAGTCAGGAGCGCGATGACGGATATCAGGTTGATATTCATCTCGCGTAGCGCCACGCTTACATCTGCCTGAGACTCCTCCTGTTTACCCAATGTACCGTAGGCAATCAGAACAGCGTCCAAACCATCAAGCGACGCAATTGCCGCGTCCAGCATTGCCTGGTGCTGGTCAATTGCAGTTACATCCAGAACATGGGTCTCAACCTTGGCGGCGCCCCGCGTCCGCAAATCGGCTGCAACCGCGTCCAGTTTCTCAGCATCAATATCAACCAAGAACAAAGACCCACCGTCAGCCGCAAAGTGACGTGCCGCTTCATGCGCGATTGCCGAAGAACCACCAACAACTAAGATTTTCAGCATATCTGCTCTCTTCCCGCCATCATTCGTCGCCAGAAGCTCGACGAAAACATCGGATCAATGTGTTGGGCAAATTCTTGCCAGTTGGGGTAACTGATTTCAAAGGACTCGAAGCTCATATGGGCGTCCTTGGCTGGATATTTGGCGCCCCCACTCTCGCGCACGATTCGGTCCAGATCCTCGAGCAGGGTCAGCGTTCGCTGGCCGTTATTCGGAAAGTCTAGCGCCAGCGTGACACCAGGACGAGGAAAAGAGAGCATTCCCGGTGATTCGACATCCCCAAATATCTTGAACACGACAAGGGGTGATCCCTGGCCAGACACGCCAATGCGCCGGATGATCTCTTTGATTGGCTCCAGACTATCCTTGTAGGGGACAACACACTGATATTGCATGAAGCCACGCTTGCCATACAGGCGATTCCAATCGTTGGCCACATCCAGCGGATAGAAGAACGGATCGTAGTGCACCACGCCACGGATGATCTTGGACAATTGCGAGCGATAATACACTTCATTGAATGCCTTGACGGTCAGTGTATTAATCGCGAAGTTCGGAAAGTCTATGGGGAGGGTGATCTTGGGCTTGGCCTGGATATCATTTATCACCGCGTCGAGAGGCGGATCATGGTGATTACCGCGTGTGTATAGCCCGCGACCGAAATTCTTGCCCTGCGACAAGCAATCCAGCCATCCGACAGTATAGATATAGTCTTCGGCAGACTCATCAGCCAGGGCGAAGAACTCCTCAAGATTTCCAAAGCGGATGCGTTCCATATCCACATAAGCGCTCAAGATCGGTTTCAGCGTGAATTCGGCCCAGGTGATAATGCCGGTCAGCCCCAGCCCACCTATGGTAGCCCGGTATAGCTCACTATTCTCCTGGGGTGAGCAAATGAGGTGCTCCCCACTAGAGCGCAACAGCTCGAATTGGGTCACATGACACCCAAAGGTGCCATCCACATGGTGATTCTTGCCATGCACATCATTGGCAATCGCCCCACCAATCGATATGAACTTCGTACCTGGTGTGACGGGCAGGAACCAGCCGTGTGGCACGATGAAATCGAGTAACTCGGCCAGGGTGATCCCGGCCTCGCAGCGGATAATCCCCTTCTCAGCATCGAAGTCAATTAAGCGTCTCAGCTCGGTGATATCCAGCAGGATACCACCATTGTTGAGGCAACTATCCCCGTAGCTTCGGCCATAGCCGAAAGGTAATACCGTATGGTCCAGAGTCGCGAAATCCGGGGGATCGTGACACCAGCGCATATGTTCGACGGCAGCATGTTCAGGCTTGGGATAGCGCCCCCAGGATTCATAACGTTTGGTCACATTTGCAGAATGCACAGACTTTTGTCCTATGACAATCGATTCAAAATCTAGATACTTAATGTAGTTATAGCACCGGACACGCCTTTTTCAAGCGTAAGGTGCCGAAAAGCCCCCAGGAGTGGGAGACAAATCATACGCACTATTGCAACCCTTCAACGCGACTGAGGGCGGCCTGCGCCTGACTGTAGTTAGGATTGAGTTCAAGTGCCCGGGAATACTCCTCAACCGCGTCGGTGTATTCGCCACGAACTTCGAACACGCGCCCACGGTAGTAGTACCCTTCCTCAACGTAGCGTCCGCCACTGGTCTGAAGTGTTTCGTTTACGAGATCCAGCACCTCTTCCAGGCGCCCAGTCTGAAGCAGGGCTTCATAGGGCGCAAACTGGTACCACAGCATCCGGTACGAGAGCTTGCCCAATTCAAAAGCGCGCGAAAACGCGGCAACGGCTTCTTCATAGCGGCCAATTGACGTGAGAGATGTGCCAAAATTGAACCAGGCATAAGCGTTTTGTGGATCGGCGTTCGCTTCCTGCTGCGCGATCTCAACTGCTTTGCGCCGGTTAGATTGTTCCAGCCAGTCAGAACCCAGGAAAGCCCGGAGTTCCGGCTCGCGATATTCAGGGTAAATCACGATGTAATTACGATTGAAGGCCTGCCAATCCTTGTCGAATAGATCCCAACTCCGTGTCAGAGATGGGTTGCTGGACCGGCCCAGATAGGAATCGTAGACGGTCACCGTGCCCCGGGTGTCGTCATAACCGACAACCGTCTCATAGTGCCCATACCAGCCCTCGCCGTTGCCAGGATCATAGCCAGACTCAACGATAACCACAAACTCATTCGCCAACAGCCATCGGATCTGTTCCGTCGTACCCGCCATACGCCAGATGGCCTTCAGGTTGGTGAAACGGTTGACGTACTCAACCATCTGGGCAGGTGTCACGTTGCGGTCTTCACGCTCGGGTTTCAGGAACGACGCGGTATCATACTGATCGCCTTCCCAGTCAAAATAGGACAAGCCCATCGCCAGATTAGCGGGCCCGCAGTTATTCCAACCTTGCTGGTGAAACTTGATCCCTTCAAGCCGATAGGCAACAGGTGGCGGGTTGGGTGTTGCGGTTGCCGGAAGTGCCGTCGCCGTCGATACACTGAAAGGATTCTCAAGCGTAATGACCACCTGGGCCGCAGTGGTCGGGGTCGGCGACGGTGTTGCGGTAGAAGGACTGGTGGTTGCCGTTAGCGGGATTTCCAGCGTAGTGGACGCGCCTTCTGGCGTTGAGGACGGCATCGTCTGCCGCGTGGCTGGGTCCCTCACCACAAGGAAGGATTGCGCGGGTGGCGCCTCTCCTGAGTCTTGCCGACTCAATCTGAATCCCGAGACCACGGCTGGCAGGATCACCAAGGCGGTAATGATGACCAGCAGCACACCGATATTGAAGCCTGCAACCAACCAGGCGATCAGCGTCGTGATACCGGGGTGTGGTCCCCGGTTAGCCCACCCTCCCTGGTCAACGGTCTGCAGGCGTGAAATCGGGCCAGAGGTCGGCCGCAATCGCTCACCAGCCATGATCAGCTCACTCGCTTCCAGGTCGTACCAATCCAGCGGAAAACGGCGGTGTTGACCGTCGAGGGATCATTTGCATCCGTCAGATAGTCCACGGTAGCGAGCAGACCACCTCCCTGATCAACCGAGAAATTGAGCATCTGGACAGCGTAAGGCCCCTGACCGGGGATAAATGAAACCCGGACAGCATCCGCCGCAATCAGCGCATTGGGGTCGGTCTCGTCATACAACGCATCATGTTGGATGCGCTGCTGTGTCGGATCAAGATCGAGTGCGTTGCTGAGGATCCGTACCTCAAGCCCCAACCGCCAGGCGAAATACTCGCGCCAGTCCATCAGATTGAGCTGCTCAACACTCAAGTCGGAAATCGCGAGGCCGGTCGCCGTCTGCCAGATTGGTCCAATCCGGGCACCAGGTTCAAGCCCAGCCAACAATCCGCCCGGCACATGGTCACCATACTGCGCGGCGACATTGCTGATGAAGGCGGAGCCACGGGTCTCATCACCAGTGAAGCGCCCCACCAGCCAGGATTCTAATGCCTCGCGCAGCCAGGCCGTGTCTGCATAAGCGGTGGTTTCAGAATAGGGTAAGGGGTTGAAACTGGTCTCTGGCCCAAGGCCATGATTAACGATGCGTCCAGCCAACATTTCTGCCAGGAAGATCTCGAGGGTTGGGTCCAATTGCCGATCCCGCCGGACACGCCCATTATAGAGTGGTGAGGTTACAACCAGTTTCCACTCATCATACAGGTCCCAGGCAGGGTCAGCATACGTCCGGGGGTCAATTTCGATATTCAGGCGCGGCAAGGGTGTCTGGCAATTGAGCCAGACGCATCCCTCTGACCACCAGCGCCCTACAACAGCCAGAAGGGCTTCAGCAAACTGATCGTCAAGCGCCTCATATTGGACGCGAACGTTGTTAGCATTAGCGGTTCTGGAATCCCCCCAGAATGAGACATCCGGGGGCACACGGCGCCAACCACTCTGGTCGCCATCAGTATAGTTCCAATAAAACCAGGCGACTTCATAGGGGATGCCATTTATCCGTTCCTCGACAACCACGCGGGCTCGCTGCTCGTCAATATCCATTTCGACGCTCAGAACGTTACCAGTCAGTTCGAGTTGGCCTGAATCCTTAAGTCGCTGGTACTCCTCGAACTGCTGCCGTTGGAGGTCCAGCCAGTAATCACTGGCAATGCGCCGGATCTCCATATAGCTGGTCTGGTCTCCAATGCGCAACGCCACAACTTCGGCATCCACCGTATCCAGCAAGTCCTGCCGGAGGCGATCTTCGACAGACTGGAGACGCCACAAGATAACACCCAGCACCGTGCAGACGACTACCGCCAGAGACAGTACCGCAACCGCCATCTGGCGCCGGCGTTTCTGGCGCGCGCGCCTTGCCTCGGGGTCTTCTGTAGCGTGCTGGCGTTGGCGCTCTGATTCAACCTGCCAATCAAGCTGGATTCCCATGATAGACAGCTACAAACTCCTATGACTACATATTGACACATAAGCCTAGAAAAGGACGGGGCTCCTGTCAATACCACCTGCCCACTGCTAACCCTACGGGCACACGTCATAATGATACATCACCCACTAGAACACGATGTATGCGCCCATCAGGGCTACTGACGAGTAGAGCGCCGTCTTCGTCCACATCCTGAGCCGTCCCGGATACCACGCCGTGCTGAGTCGTGATCGTCACCGAGTGCCCCAGGGTGGATAACCACTCCCGCCATGTCGCCAGCAATAAAGGCTGATTGATACGGGCTTGCCAGATATCTACACGCTCAAGAACATGCCTAACCAGCAGGTGGCGTTGTACCATGGCGGGCGCATGATCCTCAATACTTGTCGCGACATCTGCCAGCGGCGTTGCAGAAAAATCGACCCGCACATTGATCCCAATACCCAGAATAATGCCTGTCAGTTGCATACCGTCCCACAATGCTTCGGTCAGGATCCCGGACACCTTGCGTCCATCCATGAGGACATCGTTAGGCCACTTGAGTGAGATGATCTCTCGCGGCACGAAAAGTGTCAGCGCCTCAGCAACCGCCACACTCCCCAGCGCGGCAACTCGCTGGAGATGACCGCTGCCGATAACCGGCCGGAGAATGATACTCATCGCCACCGCCTGCCGTGAAGGTGTCTGCCAGTGACGCCCCAGGCGACCACGCCCTTCCAGTTGTTCGTCAGCGATAACGACAGAACCTGGCATGGCACCATCAAGCGCCCATCTTCGGGCCAGATCATTGGTACTCCCAACTTGCAGATAATACTGAAAGGGGCGGTTGCCAAGAATTTCCTTCAAAATGTGTTCGGAAAGCACATCGGTGGACATATTGCGCTCAATTCGCAGGTTACAACCTCAAGTCGGTGAATCATAGCGCCTGGACAGCAGCTCCGCCACTTCCTGCCAGCCGGCCACGGACAACGCTACCTGGCGAAACAGGCCATATCTCTACGCTTACTCGACGATGGTTGTCGGATGGTCTACCTCTGCCTAAAATCTAAGTACTATGGATGAGCGAGAAAACGATATTCGCGTACGGATATGGATTAGCATTACCGTTGCAGCCTTGGTCGCCACAGCGGTGGCGGTGGGCAGCATCTTGTTGTTTGTGCGCAATAATCCGGAAAGCCCAGCGGCCGAACCCACGTTCGATACGGTGCAGAATCCAGTGCACATCGCCGTTGAACGGCTTCCGACATTCACCCTGACACCGACCTACACGCTGCTACCATCCCCCACAGTACCTGCCGAGCCGACGGCGCCTGATAGCCCAGAGACCAACCAGATACCTTCCCCCTCACCAGATGACCCCTCACCAACAGGGGCCCAGAGCGGCGAAACCGCCACGGCTGTCTCGACCGCGCCAGGGTGCCGCCCGCCAGAAGGCTGGGAGCCTTATTCGGTAATGGAAGGCGATACCCTCTTCGCATTCGAGCTTGGCGCTAAACGGGCTGATCTCTCGCTGACGGTTGACGATATTCTGGAAGCCAACTGCCTGGGAACAACAGTCCTCCAGATTGGACAGGTTCTCTGGCTTCCCGCAGAGGCTATCCAGAATGCCCCGCCGCCGCTGCCACCCCAAGGCCAGGCTCCACCTGCCATCACTTCAGGTAGCGATCCGAGCGTTGCAGGAGGCTCCAGAACCGGACAGTGTCCCTGTACCATTACCGTGCGTGCTGGTTGGCGCATCGAGCAAATAGCCGACGCTATCGATGCCGTGCCGGTTGCGTTCACTGGCGCGGAATTCCTGGCAGTTGCCGGCAAGGGTGCCCCCCTGCCGCCCCGTGATTTTCTCGCATCGGTCCCTGCAGGCAATGGGCTTGAGGGCTTCATGTTCCCTGGCACCTATACCTTGCAGAATGACACAAGCGCCACCGGCTTCAGAGACATGCTACTTGACGCCTTTGCAGCTAATGCCGCCGGAATCACCAATACTGCCACGAGCCAGGGCGTGACACCTTACGAAGCGGTCATCCTGGCATCAATAATTCAGAAGGAAAGCGGAAGCGCGAGTGAACAGCAGTTGGTCGCGAGCGTGTTCTACAACCGAATGCGGGCCGGGAAAGGGCTTGGTGCCACGGTAACGATCATGTATGCGCTGGGGCGGCCGGGCAACTGGTGGCCACGGCTCCAACCCGGCCAGGCGAATCTGAACTCCCCGTATAATACGTTGACAAACCTGGGATTCCCACCCACCCCTATCAACAGCCCAGGGATCACAGCCTTACAGGCAGCGGCATCGCCGGCCCAGACCAATTACTTGTACTTCACAGGTAACTGCCGCGGGCCGGGTAACGCTTACGCTGTCACATACGAAGCACACCTGGCAAATGTCGCATGACGGTGAT
>JAADYW010000174.1 GCA_010092845.1 Chloroflexota bacterium | reverse complement strand
GCGGCGGATTGGACGTTGATCGAGCCGTATCTGCGCGAAAATGAAGCCCAGTTCGGTATTAAGCTCGATGATTTGTTGACCGTTGATGGCGAACAGTGTAGCCCATTCGAGGTTTACCGCAAAGTCAAAACGGGAGCGAGCCTGATCAGTACTGAAACCGAGAATCGCTGAGTCACCAAGTCTCCTTGAAGTGCGCGGCAGGGACCACCGCCGGCCCCTGCCGCTTTTCTGTTGACCTCAAGAGTAGCGCCTAGGCATCTAGCTCGATATAGAGACGTTTGTTGATACCGCCTTTGCTTTTGTACTTGGTGATCCGAATGGTGCCGACTTCAGCGGTGCTGGCCACGTGCGTGCCGCCATCAGCCTGCAGGTCGAGGCCATCAATCTCCACAACTCGCACTTCATCAATCCCCTCAGGCAGCAAATTGATTTTGGTGCGGATGAGGTCCGGGATCTGGAAGGCCTCTTCGCGCGGCAGGATTTTAGCCGCTACCGGGCGGTCGTTCTTCACCTCGGCGTTGATCTTCGTCTCGATGGCGGCGATTGTATCGCGATCGAGTTGCTCGAATTCAAAGTCCATCCGCCCTGAGAGAAACTCCATATTGCCGCCGGTTACGCTGGCCTGGTAATCGCGCCAGATGACACCGCAGAGAATATGCATGGCCGTATGGGTGCGCATCGCCTGGTAGCGGCGTTCCCAATCGATCATACCCGTTACCGTTTGCCCTATCTCCGGCACGGGAGTGCCCGCGATGAAGTGGAGAATCGCATCACCGCTTTTCTTGGCCTTGCTAACGGTGTAGGACTGGTCAGCGGCGAACAAATGGCCAGCATCCGGTGGTTGCCCTCCGCCACCGGGATAGAAGGCGGTTTGATCCAGGGTGACCGTCTGCTGATCAGGATCAACAGCGGTAATAGTGGCGGTGAACTCTTTCAAGTAGGCATCAGTTAAATAAAGTGCGTGCGTCATAATTTCGCAGCAATCCCTTCAGTTCTGGTGTTCCCATCATTCGGTGGCCAGGAAAAAAGCCTCGCGTTCTTCCGGTGTGAGCGGGCGCGTAACCAGTTCTAGCCCGTAATCAATCAAGTCATCCAGTTGAGGCCAACTGCGCCAGATACGGGCCGTTCCATCGTGACTGGCGGACAGGATCGCGGTTTCCTGGGCGTTCCAGGTCACCGAATTTACCCGCAAACCCTGGTGGCCATCAACACGCTGGACCTCGACCCCACTGGCGACGTCCCAGACACGGGCAGTGCCGTCAACGCTTCTGGTCAGTACACGGCTGCCGCTGGGGTTCCACATGCCTTCGGTAACGTTATCGCCATGACCTTCTAGCACGATGATCTGCTCGCCTGAGACAGCGTCCCAGATGATGGCTTGGCCGTCACGGCTTGTGGTCAGAATGGCTGACTCGTCTGCATTCCAGGCTGCGCTCACCACCCAATGATTGTGCCCGGCTAGCGTGATTTGCAGCTCGCCGCTATTGGCATCGTAGAGATGTGCCAAGCCGTCAAAACCATTGCTCGTTCCCCAGACAAGTACTTGCGTCTCATCCTTATTCCACCGGGCGCCCAGGACGGGGGCCTGGCTAACCTGGATCTCGAGCAAGGCATCACCGCTGCTGGCATCCCAGATCCGGACAAGGCCCGCATCGCTAACCGCCAGAATCTTGTCCTCCTCCCGGCTCCAGGTGGCCCGACCGGCACCGTCACCGGGTTCTTCGCTCTGGCGGAGGGTGAGAAGCAATTCGCCAGACGCCGCATTCCAGACACGTACTTTGCCGTCGTCGCTGCTGGTCAGGAGGCGTGTGCCATCCTGGTTCCATTCGATCCACATAACCTGCCAGGTGGCGGGTTCGCCGTCAATCGCGGTTTCATGGGGCAGCACATGGCGTAGCGTGCCCGTTTCCACATCCCAGATGATCGCCAATCCGCCATCGCCCCCAGAGGCCAATTGGGTCTGGTCTGGACTCCAGGCCAGACGCCGGACCTGATTGAGGTGGCCTTCCAGGGTGTGCAGGAGGACGCCTGTTTGGGCATCCCAGATGCGCGCACTGCCGTCTTCGTGGCCGGTTGCCATGAGTGTCTCGTCGGCATTCCAGGCGGCGACGAGCACATGACCTGCCGGCGCTGTGAAGCGCATCACTTCGCTGTTAGAGGCCGGACGGCCAGCGTCGAATACTTGCCAGGTTCGGGCCGAGCCATCACCGCTTGAGGTCAGGACAATGCTGCCGTCTGGGTGCCATTGGGCGCTACCCAAAGAGGAATCGTGTCCCTGCAGCGCCATTATCGGCTGGCCGGTGGCCGCCCGCCAGACTCTGGCCAGGCCACTGGTGCTGCGGGTCAGGATATGGGCTTCGTCCGGGCTCCAACGGGCATCAATAAAATTCTCCTGATCCCCGATGCCCGGAAAGCGCGGTGTTAATCGCTCGCCGGTTTCGGCATCCCAGATTGCGAGCGCGTCAGGCTGGCCATAGCTCAAGATACGCGAGCCATCTTGGTTCCAGATCACGCCATCGACAACGGCGCCCTCAGTAGATGCAACCCATTGCTGGTCGCTGGTACGCGCATCCCAGAGGATGATCTGCCCGTCGAAACCGGCCGTAACGACCAGGGCTTCGTCGGGTGATAGCGCAGCATCAGTGACCACATCTGTGTGGCCATTCTCGAACACTGTGCGCGCCTCGCCGGTTGTGGCATCCCATAGGATTGCGCGGAAGTCGTCGCTCCAGGACAGGACGCAACTACCATCCAGGCACCAGGATGCCCCGTTCAGACGGTTGATGTGACCACTTAGCATTGTGACAAGATCGCCTGTGCTGGCCAGCCAGACCGCCAGTGTGTTGTCTGGTTGGATCGTCAGAACCTGGTCGCCAGCGGGGCTCCACAGCGCTTGATTACCGTTCAGAGAAGCAATTTGATTACCTTCAGTATCCCATAGGGTCGTGGTCATGTCATCACCCCAGGCCAGGAAACGCTCACTGTCGGGGGCCCAGGCTACAGCACGGACGCTGCTGTCATGGGCGCCTTCGATATGCCGGAGGTTGTCTGTGTCTGATGGATCCAGAATGTAGATGCCACCCGGCGAGTCGCCAGCGACAATGCGGGTAAAGTTAGGTGACCAGGCGGCTGTAATCAATGCCACGCCGACATCAGCGAGCTGCTGTTGTTCTTCGCCGGTGACGGTATCAAAGAGGCGGATCGTTCCGTCGCTGCTCCAGGTCATGATCTGGCTGAAATCGGCATTCCATTCAGCACCGTTGACTGAAGCATCGCTTGGCATGTAGGTGCGCTCGTGTACTGCTTGCACAGCCTGGGATAAGGCGAACTCGGCTTCCGGGACATAGGGCCGGTCGCGCGGGGTCAGGGCTTCCAGGGCCAGGTTCAGGCTGGAGACAGGATCAATGGTGAGTTGCTGGCCGGCCAGATCAGCCAACCGGCGCGAGTCAGTGATTAGCCCTACGTCGCGCTCGGATGCGATCCGCGCTTCCGCGGTCTGTGAGTCTTCCAGCCGTTCTTGACGATTCTGAGATTCACGTATGGCCGCCAGCAGGCCAATCGCCAGGATGCCAACTATACCCAGGATGGAGGCGACCCCGAGGCTAATAGCGATGCGTCGTTGCCGCTGAAAAGCGCGCCGTGATGTATTGATCAGCTCTCGCGACGTGCTCGTCAGACGCAGCCGACCACGCTGGGCCTCGATGACATCAAATTCTTCGCGTGTGAGCAGGGACCCGTATTGCTGGTAATCCCGGGTTCGCCGGTCGAGGAGTTCCTGAGCCGCTTTGCGCGTTGCCGTTTCCGGATCGATCTCGACCTGTTGGGCCAGGTAATCGTGTACCAGCTCGTAGGCATGCCCCGCATCGGTATCGACTAAGCGCAAGACGTGGTTCTCACGTAAGGTTTGCAGCAGCGAACCGAGGTTATCCGTTGGGATCTCGAGCACCTCGAACTCAGCGCGCAGGCTATCCGGAGTCCGCACATCGCGGGTCTGGTCCGCGCGCACCAGGCTTTCGATGAGCACCCGTGCTGGACGGCGATCCTTGGCGGGGAGGCGCTCCAGGAGGCGCTGCAAGTAGCTGGCCAGCACGCCCTTAGCGCCGCCGGCATCCAGGTAGTCAGGGCGTTCAATCAGTTTGCGGTCCTCAGGGAGTGCTTCGATGAGCGCAGTTCCGACAAGTTGTAGTTGGGGGGGCGCAACCTCGCCGTTGTCATCCACCAGATCGTCGAGAATTGCCTCCACCAGCCCATCCTCGTAGTCGTAGTCCTGGGTTTGGGCGGGCAACACCAGCGCGCGTTCGGCCTGTTCGCGCTGGAGGCGGCGCAGCAAGAATTCCTTTTCGAAAGGATGGGGGATCGCGGGCTGGAAGCTTGCGACCTGGCCAAAGTACTCCGTGCGCATCGCGAGCGTAATGCGGATCTGGAGCGTTGCATCGTCGAGGCATTCAGCGACCTCACGGACGAACTCGGCGCGTTGTTCCTCACTGAAGACATCCGTGAAAAAGGTCTCAAATTGGTCAATGAATATGAAGATAGCACGGTTACGCCCAACGGCCTGCGAGATCGCGGTCAGTAGCGTGTGCAGCGAAGCATTTTGGAGGTCGGGGGCAACATCTGGCTGTGGCAACAGAATGTGCTTAATGGCCTCGTGGGGTGGGCGCCGGCGTACGGCTACATATAGTGGCAAGAAGCCACCGGCCAGGAGCCGCGGCATCAAGCCGGCGCGGATTAAAGATGTCTTACCGGCGCCGCTCTCAGCATGCAAAACGGTGAACTTGGAGTAAGGGGCGCGTTCTAGCATGGCGTCGATCGCGTCCTCACGACCGAAGAACAAACGATTATCTTCGATGTCATAGGACTCCAGGGCTTTGTAAGGCCCTTCGGCGAGATCGGGCTCGTGTTTGGCCTGGGCACGGAGTTGCTCGACGTATTCGATGAGTGCCGTGGCCAGGATATTGGTGCTACCGGCGGTTTCGCGCTTGACTTCCCGTGCTCGCGAGAGCAACGTCCTGGCGCCGACATCAATGGCGTCATAAGTGCGACGATCAATGCCCATTGCAGTGGTCAGCGCTGTGTCAGCAAGCGTATCCTGCGATATGAGAAGCGTCTCAACTGGATCGTCGTCACCGAGATGCTCTAAAGCCGTGTCCGCTCGATCAGCATCAAACAGGGCATCTTTAAGCGAGGCGGCCAGGGCGCTTGCGGAGGGATAACGCTGCTCAGGCAGCTTGGCCATCGCCCGGGCCAGCACCTGATCCACGCTTGGTGGTATCGCCGGATTCATGCTGCTGGCGGCTGGCGGCGCCAGGTCCAGGTGTTTGTACATCAAACTGAAGGCAGTTGCGGCCTCAAATGGCATCTTGCCGGTTAACAACTCAAAGAACATCGCCCCCAGGGCATAGATATCGGTACGGCCATCGACCGGCTCAGTCCGCCACTGTTCGGGTGCCATATAGCCGGGGGTACCCACGACCATACCGGTAACCGTCAGGCCGACGGTCTCCTCTTTCCATTTGGCAATCCCAAAATCGGTGAGGTACGTCTTGCCTTGCTGGTCCAGTAGCACGTTGGCCGGCTTAAGGTCGCGATGGACAATGCCATGCTCATGCGCGTAGTCGAGAGCGCCGCAAATCTCTTCGATGATCTGGAGCGATCGGTTGGTGGGAATTGTGCCATGCCCAATCAGATCATGTAAGTCGCCGCCATCCACCAGTTGCATGACCAGATAGGTGATGTCGCCTACTGTGTCAAATTCATAGACTGGCAGGATATTGACATGCTTGAGGGCTAGCATCAGCCGCGCTTCGCGCTGAAAACGTTGCAAAAACTCCGGCTTATCGTGGATGTCGTGTTGGCGCATCACCTTGACGGCCACAACCGATTCGTCTTCATCGCGGATGGCACGGTAGACGGTCGCCATACCGCCTTTGCCAATGCGCGATTCAATGAGACATGAACCTAGCTTACGCCCAATGAGCGGATCATCGAATATGAGGAGCGGTGTTTCCCTGGACATAAGTACATTATCCTGTCGCCAGACAATACTGGTGAAAAGCGAAACCGTGACCAGACTCAGCGCCTGTCACGGCTTCAACTTAACCACAGTTTTGGGTTCAGGGCAATGTGGGATGCTGTCGGTTGCGCTATGGTGTTGCTTTAGCGGCTTCGCGGGCGTGCATCCGTTGCAAGAAGGGTTTGGTCAACTCGGCGACGATCGTCGGTAGCAGCAAGAGCGGCAACACAACCGCCCACTGTTCCGCTGACAGCGCGATGGTGTCAAAGACTTCTTGCAGGAAGGGAACGTAGAGCACGATCAGCATGCCGATCGTCGAGGTGACGATGGCATACTGCATGTATTTGTTGCTGAAGACGCCGATCCGCAGCAGGGTATAAATCTCAGATCGTGAGCTATAAGCGCGGGCAAGCTGGGACATGGATAGAGTCACAAAGGCCATTGTCTGGCCAAGCGCATCGCTCTCATTACGTCCGATCTGGAAGGCGATGAGCGTCACGGCTGTCATGACAATGGTCTGGACAACCATACCGACCTGCATGTCACGGTTGATAATTGGCTCGCGCGGAGAACGGGGTGGCCGCCCCATGATGTTGGGATCCCCCTTCTCTACGCCCAGGGCCAGCGCGGGGGCGCCGTCTGTGACAAGATTAAGCCACAGAAGCTGGAGTGCGGTCAGTGGCACCGGCCAGCCCAGCAGGGTCGCAATGAAAATCACTGAGATTTCCGCCAGATTACAGCTCAGCAGGAAGTAGACGAATTTGCGGATGTTGTCGTAGATGACACGTCCCTGTTCGACTGCGGAGACGATACTGGCGTAATTGTCGTCGGTGAGGATCATGTCGGCGCTTTCCTTGCTGACATCCGTGCCGGTGATCCCCATGGCGACGCCGATACTGGCACGTTTGAGCGCCGGGGCATCGTTCACGCCGTCGCCCGTCATCGCGACGATGTGGTCGCGGCGCTTGAACGCCTCGACGATGCGGACTTTGTGGTCGGGGGACACACGAGCAAAGGCGTCCACTTGATCGATCTGAGCATCAAGCTCGTCGTCCGACAGGGTCTCGAGTTGCGTGCCATGGATGACCATGCCATTCTCCCGCAATAGCCCGATTTCCTGCGCGATGGCACGCGCGGTATCAGGATAATCTCCGGTAACCATCACCGTGCGGATGCCAGCGTCGCGCGCTGTCTGGATAGCCGCCGCTACTTCGGGGCGTGCGGGGTCGCGTAGTGCCACCAGACCCAACAGCTCAAGATCACATTCTACGGTCTCAGCGCTGACTTTTTCAGGAATGGCATCCAGTGGCCGCTGGGCAACGGCCAGCACACGCAGGGCTTCGCTGGCCAGCTTGCTATTCTCGTTTTCGATGTTCTGGCGGCGCTCGGGGGTAATCGGGACCGGCTGACCATCCTCATAGATGGATTTGCACAGATCAATGATGATGTCTGGCGCGCCCTTTACGAAGGCAATGTGGGGGCTGCTGCCATTGGGTGAGCGGTGAATTGTGCTCATGCGCTTGCGTGTCGAGTCGAAGGGGACTTCGGCCACGCGGGGGTATGCTTGCTCAACTTCTTCCCGCCAGAAGCCGGCTTTGGCCGCTGCGACAACCAATGCGCCCTCAGTGGGATCACCGATCATGCGGTAGCCATTGGGCGATTCCTCGTCAGGTTCGAGCCGGGCATCGCTAGCTAGAAGCGCCGCCTGAAGGATCTGGTCGATTTCCGATAAGCTATGCGGATCGCGGGTAGCGCTTTTTTCCAGGAAGCCACCGCTCGTTCCATAGCCCTCACCCGAGACATCGATGCGAT
>JAADYW010000173.1 GCA_010092845.1 Chloroflexota bacterium | reverse complement strand
ATCTCACGCAGTTCTACGAGGAGCAATTGAGCGCCGCGGGCTTCGAAGGCCTGGGGCCGCCTCTGGAAGGGCTTTTCCAGGCGAGCATCAGCTTCCGTGCACCCGACGGCGCTTATGTGGACATCGTGTTGATCGACGAGTTTGACGGCACGGCGGTTGACATCACGGTAACGCCTTAGCCCGTTGCCGTCTTCGCCAATTGTACACGCCATCCCAGAGCACCAGACCGATAAGCACCAATCCAAGAAACACAAACAAGAACAGCCCTCCGCCTGCATCTATCTGGAGGGCGAGTTTGTTTTGCAATAAATCGGTAGCCCGCGCATAACCATTGAGCGCGACGCCAAGCATGACTGCCACAATAACAATCATCAACGGGTGATAGAGACCCGAAAGCCATCTCCCAGCCCCCCAGGAGAACATAATCGCGATAAGCCCAGCAATCGTGAGATACCCCAATTGCTGATCGTTAATCGACCCACCCCCAAACGGATAGAACACCCGCGGTGGATTGAGGCGCAGGACAATCAAGAGCGCCACACCGATCCAGATCCATTGCCAGCGCACGTCGGAAAGCTGTACCGCCGTGAGCGTGATGACCATTCCCAGAAAAATAAGGGGCAATCGCAACAACAGAGTTGTGAAAAGCTTGGGCGATTCATTGCGGACATCGGGGTGCAGGCTGGCAAATTCAGCCAGATCAAAAGCGTTATTGGAAAACGCAGCGGCTGGATGCACATGCCAGGGCATGTGATAGGCGATCACCGCACCCAACGCAACAACCAGGACCAGCCAGGCAGGCAATGTTCGATACGGACTATTCATTGGCATCCAGGGTCAAATCCCGCTTCAAAGCCTGTAAGGTGCGCCCAATCTCTTCATCTTCACGTTGTTGGTGGGCGAGAAACTCCTCCATGAATGTGCTGCGGCGCTGTCGCAGTGCCATCGGTGCGATGACCTCGATGTCCTTCGTCAAGACCTGATCACGCCCGTCCGCAGCGGCCAGGGCCCGGGCCGCTTCAAAAAGCGTGAACTCAGCGCGATTGGATTCGACCTGGAGTTCCTGGACCAGGCGAATGCCCAACGACATCGCCTCATCGCTGATTGCAGTTTCTTTCAGCAAATCACGTGCCAGACCGACTTCCTCTCGGATTGCCGCTGTCTCCACTGCCCATTCCTGTAAGAAACGGTGGGGGTTGTCCCGATAAGCGCGGACACGGCGATAGACCTCAAGGCGCTCGTCAACATCCTGCATTCCCGCGACAACCACGCGCAACCCGAAGCGGTCCATAATCTGAGGGCGCAGGCTGCCTTCTTCAGGATTCATCGAGCCAATCAGCACAAAACGTGAACGAAAGGTGCCGGCCATTGCCCCCCGCCGGACGGTATAGCTGCCCTGCGCGGCCGCATCCAGAATGGCATCAATCACCTGGTCATCCAGCAGATTGACCTCGTCAATGTAGAGGATATTCTGATCCGCACGAGCCAGAATGCCGCGTTCAAGGCGCACGCGTTTTTGCTGAATCGCGATGCGTTCGTTAACGCCGCCAACCACATCCTCGAGGCGGGCATTCAGGGGCAGTTCGATAAGTTTCACCCGTTCGTAGTGCATTGGCGGTGTCTCGCCCGGGTCCAGTTCCTCCATGGGAATGTCCTCATCAGGCACGAGGACGTCGGGCAGTATCCCTGTCAAGCTGCGTACACAGGTAGTCTTGCCAACGCCACGGGGCCCGATCAATAAGACGCCACCCACCGCCGGATTTATCACGGACAGCAGTAGAGCGAAGCGCATCTCCATCTGACCGACGATAGCGATAAACGGATAGGGTAGATTGTCAGCAAAGCCCAAAGTGTCGCGATGGGGTGCCTTTAGAACCCGGCGGGCCCCCACATTGTTGAGCAGGTCGAGGAGAGCTGAACCATGCAATTCTGGCAGATCAAAAGAAGACGCATCCTGGGGGGGCTGCTCAGTCATGTGGGTTCCCTTTAGCATCGCGGTCAGAGACCTGTTGGGCGAGACGTTCAGCTTCGTGCTGTTGTTTGCGAAATGCCTGGCGCTTGCCAGCCTGCTCCATGCGCAAGGCCTGCGCCTCGTTCTCCGCCTCAAGCGGCGGCACCGTGCGCGGTTTGCCATCAGAGTCAATCGCGACATAGACAACATAGGCCAGGTTAGTGTGCGTAATATCACCTGCCTGGAAGGGGTTTTCGGCCTGGACCTCGACCCGTGCTTCCATCGAGGTCTTGCCTGCATACGTCAGCTCAGCCCGCAGAACAACGAGCTGGCCGACGTAAATCGGCTTCTGAAACGACATAGTATCGATACTCACGGTGACGACGGGTCCGCCTGAATGTCGCATCGCCGCAAGAGCACCGGCTTCGTCAACCATCTTCATGATGACGCCCCCGTGAACATTCCCCAGGCTATTTGCATCCTGGGGGCCCATCAGGCGCCCTAGTGTTACGGCAGAACCCGTTGGTGTCTTGGACTGCAAAGCTCACCTCCTAAGTGGTTTAGCCACCCCGATCTGGTTACAACTCTAGCACCTTCGCGTATACCTGCAATAATTGCCGCGCTGAACCCTCCCAGGTGAACCTCGCTGCCTGCTCAAATCCAGCGGCAACCAGTTGCGCGCGATAATCGGAATCGTCGAGTACCCGGCGCAGTCCTTCGGCGATGGCATCAATATCATAGGGATCGACCATCAGCGCGGCGGTCCCGGCTACTTCGGGCAGAGAAGAAACGTTCGACGTCACGACGGGGGTACCACACGCCATCGACTCAACCACCGGGAAGCCGAAGCCCTCGTAAAGGGAAACATAGGCCGTACATACCGCACCACTATAGAGCGCGGGCACATCGCGATCCTCAACATAACCTGTGAAGTGTACCCGTTCCTCGATTCCGAGAGTCTTGACCGTCTCGTAGATGGGGGTATCCAGCCAACCTTTGCCTCCGGCGATGACCAGATGCATGTCTGAAAAGGCGTTTCCCAGAGCAACAAGAGCACGCATCAAGCGTTCGTAATTCTTGCGTGGCTGGACAGTCCCAATCGAGAAGATATAAGGTACACCTGATGGGATGTGATAACGCTCACGTACGTCCTCCAGAATTCCCGGGTCGTCCACGGGCTGGTAAATCGGGTTGACCCCGCTCAGGAGAACAGTGACTTTGTCGGGCGGTGTCCCATAGAGTTCGACCAGATCGTCTTTGGTGGCCTGCGAGTCCGCCAGGACATGATCCGCCCGCGCCACTGACCAGGGCACCGCTCGATCGAGATAGGCCTTCAAGACAGGATGCGCCGTCTCCGGTGCACGAACATAGGATAGATCATGCACCGTAAGGATCGTCCTGGTGCCAGGCAGGGTTGGCGGCAATGTGAAGTCTGGGGAATGAAACAGCCCTACATCACCTACAAAGGCCTGGACAGGCCAGTAGAGACGGGCGCGATACCAGAGGCGGGCAAACCAGAGAGGGGTAACCCGGGTCGGCTTCCAGCGAAAATTCGGTCCTGGTGAGAAGGGAAGTGTTTCGTGGGTGGCGCCGGCCACAAACAAACGGTAAGGCGTCTGGTTATCAAGTTGGCCCAGGGCAGCGATCAAATCGCGCACGAGCCGACCAATACCCGCACCTTGCTCGTATGCGGCTGTATAGTCGATCCCAACAGCCCGGCGCGCTAAAGGGAGCTCGGGGATCACCCCCTCACTGAACATCACCATATGTCCAATAGCGATTGATGAAGAAGTTCCAGAACATCGCAATCACCATCGCGATTGCCTGCGCGATATTGGTCCCCAACTGGTTGACGGTCTCCTCATCCCAACCAGGATTATTGGTGAGATCCTGCACAAAGCTACCAAATGCATGATAGGTCAAGCCGACAAAGACCAGACGAAACACCACCGCCAGTGTATTTACCAGGAAGAACTGGCCCAATTGGAGGAGAAGCGGGCGCGAGCGCGAATCGGGATAAGTCCAGTACCGGTTCCAGATGAAGTTACTGCTCACCGCAGCGACAAAAGCTGTCCCGGTAGCCAGCCGGACATACAGCGCTTCATTGGGACCGGACGGCGGCAAAACCGTGCTCTGCAATAGATTTAGCACTGAAAAGTCGATGATGGCGCCAAGGATACCGACCACGGCAAATTTCAGGAAGCGCTCAATTTCCTTGGCCTTGGCCCCAAAACGCGCCGCCACCGCAAGAATAGCGCGGTCTATCAGGTTCCAACGGCGGATGCTACGGGGTGAAGCTGACGTTTCCTCGTGTGCAATTGACAATGGCGCTTATCCTGTTTTGCTTTGGCTATGAGATATCGTTATAGGTCCAATACCGGTTTGCAAAGTAGTTCCAGAACAGCACAATGATAATCGATATCGCCTGAGCGATGTTGGATCCCAAGTGGTTGATTGATTCGGCATCACTCGGGGAATGAAGAACGCTCTGGGCGGCTTCCCCCAGCCAGGTGTACGTAACGGAAACCAGAACCAGTCTGAAGATCAAGCCGACAATACTTACAACAAAGAACTGGGTCAACTGAACACCGAGTGGCCGCGAGCGCGAATCGGGAAATGTCCAGAAACGGTTGAACAAGAAATTGCTAACGACGGCACAGGTAAAGGCCGAGCCGGTTGCCAGCGTAACGTTCAGGCTTTCATAGGTACCAACAGGCCTTAGAAGTGTCATCTCCAGCACATTCAATACGCTGAAATCCACCACGGCGCCAAATCCGCCAACGATGGCGAACTTAATAAAGCGCTCGACTTCCTTCGCTTTATCGCCAAAACGAGCAGCCACCCTCAGAATGAGCCGATCCAGCAGGTTCATTACATGGCTTGTGCTCGATGAGTGCGTTTCGACCAAGATCTACCCCTTGCTTCCTTTTCACGGGCACGTACCTGTAAAACAGCCAGCACACCCAGCATGACCCCGATGTGCAAAAAAATGTTGCTGACGTAGAGCTTGTCGACCAGACTATGGATGGTCAGATGTGTCCACACACCCATCAGGCCCAGGGCCGCACCACGTTCGACCCACGTACCAGCGCGCGCAAGCCTACTCGTCATCCAAATAATCGCAACCCACATCATAACATAGAGGGTCAAGCCGACCACTCCGGTTTCTGCCAGGAGGTTCAAATAATAGTTGTGTGCGTGGCCAAGCGCAAGGGGCCAGTTGGCCAAAGCAAAATCAGCATAGGCTGCTTCGTAGTTGCCGAAGCCGACCCCCAGCCAGGGTCGTTGCGCTGCCATATCAAGCGCAGATTGCCAGTGCGCGAGGCGCTCAACAACGGCATAATTCTCGTCACTGATCTCGACCCCACGCATATCCCTGAAACCTGTAAAATCCTGCTGGAAATCAGTGATGCGCTGCACAAGCTGTGCAGGGAGTAGTCCACTCCCCCAGAGGATCAGGAAGATGCCGAGCAGCGAGGCAACGAGGAGCGTTCCCTGCCAGAGACGTGGTGGCGCCAACCACAACAGAATCACGGCGGCGGCACCAAATCCGATCCAGGCGCCGCGACTCCAGGAGACCAGCAAACCAACCAGAATCACACTCGCTAGGAGAGTATAAACCAACGCAACCACAAGCAGGGGATTTCGCGCCAGCGGCTGCTGTCGGCTTTCCCAGGCTGCCAGCGCATATCCCCAGGTCATACCCAGGGCCAATGGCAAGGTCAGGCCCATAAACGCGCCAAACGGGTTGGGCTGCCCAAAACTCCCAAATGCGCGGAAGAACTCAAAATCCAGAATCCAGAGATGCGGCGCACCTGATCCACCCTGAAACTGGTAGATCCCCACTAGCGCCTGAATCGCACCAGCCAGGACGACGCCAAATACAAGCCATTGCCAGCGCCCTTCTGCGAAACTCGCCACCACGTAGACCAGCAACGCAATCTCAACCCATTTAAGCCATTCGCTCAAGCCCGTTCCCACTGCGTACGCATTCGGCAGTGTGAGCAGAGCACCCCCAACAAATGCCAGAATCGGCCAGAGCACGGGTATGGTGTTCAATCCCAGGAAGCGCTGGCGCGGCGCGATACGGCTCATAGCCCACACCGCAAGCGCGAAGACCAGAAGGGCTTGACCGGCATCAACGGGCAGCATCATCGCGCTCTCGGTTTCAATCAATGTCTTCAACGGGGCGACCACAAGCATCGCCACAAACGCCAGGGCCGGCTCTATCAGAGCAACTAGCACAAAAACAACCATTGCCAGCAGAAACACACTGAGCGAAACCGGGAGTATGCTGGCCAATACGCCGCCCAGGACTGCCAAACTCAGCCACTGAAGCTCAATGGTTCGCAAGGGAGTCAGCCCAGACAGCATAGGGGTGTACTTTCAGTTTCCCTATAGCGAATCCGGGTGGTGAGTCCGGAAATATTGGATTGTCCTCTTCAGGCCCTCTTCGAGCATGACCTTTGGCTCCCAACCCAGCTTCTCTCGGGCACGCGAAATATCTGGTTGCCGAGTCTGGGGATCATTTTTGGTACGGGCATCTGGCCGGAATCCTATGCCAGGGGGATCTTTAATGAGGTTATTGATGATCTCCGCCAGCTCAAGGATAGTCTTCTCCTCAGACGGGTTGCCGATATTCACCGGATCCGTGAACTCGCTGAACAGCAGCCGCTCGATACCATCGATCAGGTCCTCAAAGTAGCAGAAGCTCCGTGTCTGGGAACCATCACCGTAAACAGTGAGTTTTTCGCCCCGCAACGCCTGGCCGATGAAGTTTGGCACAACACGACCATCATCCAATCGCATACGGGGACCGTATGTGTTGAAGATACGGGCAATTCTCGTCTCAATACCGTGATAGCGATGATAGGCCATCGTTATGGCTTCGGCAAAGCGCTTGGCTTCGTCGTACACGCCGCGGGGGCCAATTGTATTCACATTGCCGTAGTAGGACTCTGGTTGAGGATGGACCTGCGGCTCGCCATAAATCTCGGAAGTAGACGCCAGCAGATAGCGCGCCCCTTTGCCACGGGCAAGCCCCAGCGTGTTATGTGTTCCCAGCGAGCCAACTTTGAGCGTTTGGATGGGGTACTTCAGATAATCGTCGGGGCTGGCCGGTGACGCAAAGTGGAGGACCGCATCGATCGGGCCATCAATGAAAATGAAATTCGAGACATCATGGTGAATGAAACGGAAATTACGGTTACCGGCGAGATGCGCGATGTTGTCCACGGTACCCGTAATCAGGTTATCAAGAGCAATGACCTCATGCCCTTCAGCCAGAAAACGATCACACAGATGAGATCCCAGGAATCCGGCCCCGCCGGTAATGAGTATGCGCAAAGTGTGCCCCTTCAATTATGTACTATCAAGAATTCGAGATCAAAACAACTGAATAGTGGGTGCGATGCACCTAATCATCTTCTACATCGAGTACAAGGGTAGAGTCTTTGTAGGTGTCATTGACACGGCTGATCGTATCACGGAAAATCCCACGAAAAGCCTCATAAGCTGCCTCACCATACAGGCATATCACCACATGTTGCAAATATGCGCGTGCTTCGAAAGAGTAGTCAATCACCTCGTTGGCCATAATGCGCGCACAATCATCCATCGGAAATGCGAAAATCCCGGTAGAGATGGCGGGCAGCGCTACCGACTCAAGCTGGTGGTCTTCGGCCAGCTTGAGTACCGATCGTACCGCGCTAGCCAACTTGGCATCGGCATCACGGTCGCCCTTGCGTGGACCAACAGCATGAATAACATGGCGGGCCTTCAGGTTGCCAGCCCCTGTGATAACGGCGCCGCCGACTTCACAACGGCCGATCTTGTTGCACTCCTTTTGGATGCTTGGGCCCCCCTTGCGGCGGATCGCCCCGGCAACCCCAGCCCCCAGGATCAACGAGCTATTGGCAGCATTGGTGATTGCATCTGTATCCAGCTCGGTGATGTCGCCTTGAACCAGATCCACTGTCATATGATTTACTGAAAACCGCATGATCTAGTACTCCTCAGAATTGCCACTCATTGTATCATCTTGTGCGAACCGCTCAAGATACTGAATCAGGGCAATCACCAGCATGTATAGATAGCTCAGGTTAATGAAGAAGAAGGCAGTATCGACGATCCCATGCGCCAGGGCATAGGCCATCATCCCCATAGACCCCAGAGCCAGTGCAAATAGCATTCGATCCCCAGAACGCAGGCTACGCGCCGTCTTGAGCGCTGTCTTCCAGAACCATACCTGTAGCCAGATAGCGATTACCACGCCGAAGAGGCCCAGACGCACCCAGTAATCCAGCACGATATTGTGCGCATGCGAGAGGTCGGGATCCGCCGAGCCTTCGGGAAGAATATATCGGCTCCGGTAGGCATACAGGAATTGATCGAGACCCACCCCGGTGAGCGGACGATCCTCTATCATCTCGACCGTACTGCGCCACAGATTGAGGCGCAATAATGTGGTATTGCTATCGAAATCAGTCAGGTTACGCAACCGGGGGATCAAGCGTGATAAGGGCACCAATGCTGCTACACCGGCAACTGCGGCGGCAGCGAGCAGCCCCCAGACGCGGCGTCCTTGCCAGACCAGCAAGACCACGGCAATGGATGCCGGTAACCCCAGAACAATCCCACCGACGCTCTGGGTCATTAATACCGCGATCCCCATCAGCAGAAGCGCCCCCCCGCCAAACCATTGGCGCCAGTGACCACCAAGGATTAGAGCATAGGCCAAGGCGAAGGCGCTGCAACGTCCCAATTGGAGCGCAACACCGTTTGGGGAACCATAGACAGCGATCAAGCGCCGTGTGCCTTCCTCAGTGTCAATGACCTCGCCTGACACAAAATTGTAGAGGCCAATCACAGCGATAACAGCACCGCCAAGAATGACAACATCGATCATCAGGGGTAACTCTTCTCGCTGGACCGGCAAATTACGCAGTAGAACGTAGAACAGCGCCGGCCCCAGAAAGATCAACCTTAGCTCGTGAATGGCTTCGGGCAAGCGTTCGGCCCAGGTTAGCGATAGCAATGCCAGCATCACCAGTGCCAGGATGCCCCAATCGAACGGTGAAAGCTGCAAAAGCCGGCGGTGCAAGCGGTCGGTCAACGACGCCCTCATCTGGCCACGCGCTTCCAATGGCCGCGTCCGTAACTGGCGCGTCCATTCAAATAGACCCCTCCCCAGAATAGCAACCGCACTGATCACAATCATCGCCTCGACCACCACTATGAGCCGTACATAGCCATCGATTGTTGAGGTGAAGAACATTGACCAGAAGATGACGGCCAGAATACCCATCAGGGGACGGTTGAAGACGACCAATGCAAAGCCAACCAGCGCCAGCAAGGTGATCACTACCATCGGCGAGAAATAGGCAATACCGACGGTGGTCAGCGTCAATAGCAGAGCTGGCGGATCACGCCTGACGAAACTGGTGAACGTATCGCCCCAGGTTAGCGCCGTGCCAAGCACGAATACAGCTGACAGGATCAGACTCAAAGCGGTATCACCGAGATTGATCCATGTCTGGCGGCTGGGTAAGCGTAGGGTCTGCCAGGGCAAACGAAAGACGGTGAATGCCAACAGAAGAATACCCAACCCCGCCAGACCATAGCCTATAACCCGCAGCCGCTCATATGACCGGGTTTCCGGCGCGATAGCGACAGCAATCCCCGCCAGTCCCCATGCATCATCACCCTGGCGGGGATAATGCGAGATGACAGCAATATGCGGGCCTTCATCTAGGCCGGTAGCCACCGGGATCAGGTCAAGTGATTCACCTCCCTGGGGAGACTTCAAGACAATATACGACTCACCCTGTCGATTGGTGGGGAGTTCATTCGCCCGGTCCCCATCAATACTAATCGCATAGTAGCCCGTGATGACATCATAGCGCCGGACCCACAGTGCAAGCTCAGACCCATAGAAGCGAACCGTGACCGAGTTTTCCAGGGTGTTGGTCAAAGGATCTTCCGGATCCTCAGGCATGGCATCTGCACCAAGCGGGCCGAATTGCCAGGCGCCACGATATTCCGTAAAGGGATTCTGTACCGGGTGGCGTCCCGGCATGAGCACATTCAGGCGAGTCGGTAGCGTAACGTCGGACCAGCGGGCCACACCCGGCGCCACTGCAAACCCCTGGAGCGGATCGTCTGGCGGGACATCCGGTTGCCAGTGTTGCAAGATCAATCCAGGCATCCAGGGCCATTCTTCGGCCGCGCGCTGAAAAGCCTCCTGTGTGAAACGAACCTGGTCGCCGGCCGATACCTGTCCCCAGATTGACGGGGGACCTTCCCAGTTATCAGGCAAGGCATTCCAGCCAAAATTACTGCCCCATAGCGGTTTATCAGCGTCACCCTGGGCGATCATCTCCTCGCGCATCAGGATAATACGTGAGAAATTGAAGGTACCATCGCCTATGGCGCGATCATAAGGTCCAGTATCATAGCCATACGGCTTGGCGGCGAGTGCATCAAAGAAGTCACCGCCACCGTGCTCGTAGATCGCTTGCAGATACTTAATCTCATTGTAGTTATCCGGGCCTTGCTCCACCGTCGGTGCGAGCGCGGCCGCAATCACACTAGCTTCTTCATCGGCGCCGTGGACCGCCCGATAGCTCGTCTCAAGCATGGCGACGTATAGTGCCGGCTGAGGATCAGTATTGCCCCAGTGGCTGCGTAGATTCGGCTCATCCCAGATCTGATAGAAGTCCACCTCATCGCCATAGCGCTGCGCGACCCGGCGCGCGAAATCACCGAATTGCTCAGGGCTTGCCGGTGGGGCAAATGGGTGTAAAGGTGCCAGACGATGGCGTGCCCAGTCGGGTGTACCATCCAGCACGATTACCAGCTCGAGCTGCGGCTGCGCGGCGACCGCGTCGACAATCCGATCGTAGGTGGACCACTCGAACCGGCCTGGCTCAGGCTCAACCTGTTCCCAATAGAGCGGTTGGCGGACCCAGGTGAACCCCAACGCCGCGATGGCGTCTAGCTGCTGGAGCAGCGCTTCATCTGTGTATTGCGTCAGCTCGACGTTAACCCCCGCGATTGACGACGAGCGCAGCGGCATATCCTCCTGTTGGGTAGCCAACTCCCAACCACGGGTTAACCGCTCTTGGCGCTGATTCTGTTCAATAACCAGACCTATACCAGATGCGAGAAGCAAACAGCCAATCAGGAAGACTAACCATAGATATGGTTTACGCATGCCGATCCTCAGGGGGTCCAGCGTGGTGCCGAGGCCAGGCCATCACTGGTGATCTGTTGGGCACGTCGCGTCTCAACCTCGACCAGGAAAAGATCACCCTGATAGACGATAGCAATCTGACGGCCATCGGGGCTCCAGACGAATTCACCTTCACCACTACGTGTCGGCGGCCGCATACCCGCCTGCTCAGGAGTAGGGAAGATCGTGCGCGGATTGCTTCCATCGCGGTCAGCGACAACAAGATCGTATCCCGAACCATAGCTGTTCAGTGGCTCACGGGCCTGGAGATAGGCCAGCCGATAATCATCATAGTTCAGCGCATTAACCCGAATCGGGGAGTAGGACGGATTGGCCCACATGCCGACCTGCTCGATGAGCGCACTCAGACGCAAGGAACCATCAGCCCGGAACACGCCGATATCAAAGACAACACTATTATCCGGCGATTCCCCACCATGGGGCGGACCATGAACCACCGTAGCCACCCAAGTATTATCCGCTGACCAAGAAAGCGAAGGTTGCCAAACCCATTGGTCATCAATCGCAGGGCCGAAGATAGGGAAGCCCAGCGTATAAGGCAAGAATTCGCCATTCGTCAGATCGACCAGTCCCACACCATCAGCCTTGGCATAGGCGAGTTGCTGGCCGCCTGGAGACCACTTGAAAGCCGTTCCCCAGGATGCGAATTGGCCAATCAGGTTCTCTTCGATAATCGGATCTGCATCAATGTACGAGCCATCCTCGCTGCTGATTCGCAAGCGCCAGAGATCGTTATAAGCGTTCCATCCCTGAAAACTCCCCGCTTCGGCCCGTGCTGTCGAATAGAAGATCGTATAGGGCGCTCCCGGCACCCACCCTGCCGTCAGCACATTGGTAATCGGCGTTTTGACCGGCACACTGTTTTCTGTATCCAGAATGACCCATAACTCATTGGAGAAGGGGAGATCCTCTGGATCGGATGTCTGGCGAGTATAGACCAGTTGGCGGCCATCCGGCGATAGATCGAAAACACGCCCATCCAATCCACCCTCAGTTGTCAGCGGACGGCGGCGCGAACTATTGCTCTGCATAATATAAGCCTGGCCATTGGAGATATATGCCAGCGTGCCTACAATGGGCACCGGGTCAAGGGTGTCTTCGACCCCAACAAAAATGACTTTGTCCTCAGGTTCTGTGATGACCGTGTATGAGGACTGGGTACGGCTTTCTTCAATCCCGTCCTCATAGATCACCCGATAGCAGACCTCCGCCTCGCCATTCTGCCCTTCTTCAACCGTGATAACTTCTCCGGGCTCCATATCAATTCGGGGGAAGCGCTTCTCATCGAAGCTGATATCGACAAAGCGGCACTCGGTTTCCTCGGTAACACGAACGATCGTAATCTTCATGCCGTCAGTGATCTGGGTATATTGGGGCGGGTTAATGCGGTCCAGTGAACTGCGCTCGATCTCCAACTCATCGAGAAATTGACCAACTGTAATCGCCCGATCATAGACGTAGGTACTACGGGTATTGTCGATAATCAACTCGACCCGTATGTCGCCACTGTTACGACTCTCCGCATCGTCGAGAGGGTTGGACTCGGTACACGCTGCCAGACCAGCAACCAGTAACAGACCAAAGACACTTACCAGCAGGAGCGTTAAGCGGTTCATCATCTAAGGAATCCCTACCATGACTTCGTGTGCTGCGGTTGAGAATCCTAGCATGAGCCGCACTTCCTGGCAATGTGCTAGGTAACGCTTACCCACCGCCCGGCGCACAAGGCACCCTGGACGGCAGGAGCACAGCGTGATCAGGGCAAGTATATGTCCGTGTCAGGATACCAGTCCTTCCAGCCGAACCAGAAGGCACGGGTGCTGTCAACCCGCCGCAATACCTCGCCTGCGAGTGGGCCAGCGATTGCCTCGCCACGCCAAGCATCCCAGACCGAGCCGGTTTCCCTGTCCTTCATCTGCCCGGATGCGGGAGCAAACTCGGAAAGCCTGAGCGTAACATCCCCGGAT
>JAADYW010000172.1 GCA_010092845.1 Chloroflexota bacterium | reverse complement strand
CTCACCGCCCACAATACTATACACATCTGACGCTGCTTTTACGCTTTCGACCACACCCAGACTGTCGCCGGCATTCAGGCTTGCGCCAACTTCGGGAAGCTCGACATAGACAATGTCTGAGAGTTGGTCTTGAGCGTAATCGGTGATACCCATCGTTACGGTCTCACCGTCGACGTGATACCATTCGTCGCTTTCTGAATATTTGTAGTTTTCGGGGGTCTTCCACTTAGCCATTCTGTGTAAGTTCCTTTCTATGCTTAGAACTCGTCAATTCAGTATAGCGTAATGCCGTACGATGCGAGAATTGAAGTTTGTCCCTAGTTACGGGTCTATTTTGACACCTAGCCAATCCAGCATGGCTCTGTAAACCGGTGTCGTTGCCAGGAGGTTAAAGGAGATACGGCCACTCGCGTCGGTGACAATTGTGGGGATCATTACCAGGTGCTGGTTGTCTGTCAAGCCGAGCGCGATATAGGAATTGGCTGTTCCCACTTGGCGGGTTGTTGCCAGGCCAGGCACTGGATGAAGTTGTTGCAGGCGTTTGGTGAAGTTATCATAGTTCAAACGCAGCGCGATCTCGAGTGGTCCGAAGCTGGTTGATAAGCTCAGGAAGGCGCCTTCACGGGACATCGACAACCAGGGTTGTTCGGGGTTGTTTTCTGCTGTGCGCAGGCGCAGAATATGGTTCTGGACGGATGCGGAGTCCAAAACTTGGTAGTTGCGCATCTATGGACACTCCAGTGTAACGGTGTTTGCAGGTAATATGTAAAATATATCACAAATGTCGGGATTAGCCTGTGAAGAAGCTCGTGAGATTTTCGAGTGCTGCTGGCAAAAAGTAGGGAAACCGTCGAGTGACTTGAAATCGGTTTTCGGTATCATGCTAACCCATTGCGGCGCTTTGTATTGCGACATGTAGGTTGAATTATACACGCTCCTGACAATCCATCAATCAATGATGCGACCCAGCCAGACTGTCGATAGTTCGATAAAAGGAAGTGTTATGCAACAGTTGATTCGGGTGCTGCTCGGTGGAGTAGCGATTGGTTTGCTCCTCGCGCTGATGGCAGCCTGTTCGGCTTTTGAGGATCCCAGTAAACGGGCAACCGAAAATGCCCAGAACACGGAAGTCTGGACGCGCGTCTATGGTCTGGAAACGCAAGAGGCAACAATTCAGGCGATGCAGCAGACGGCAGATAGTGCAATTGTGCAGGCGTCCCAACTGGAACAGGCCAATACTCGGATCGCGGAGCTGCAGGGGACCAATGCAGCCCTATTGTCTAATCCGGGCACGGGTGCGACGCCTTTTGTTGCTGGAACGGCGGTTGGAGGTGGCGCTCCAGCAGGGCCCGGGCCATCCCCATCTGCACTGGCATCACCTGGTTCCACGACACGTTATATTGAGGCGACCACCAGTACCGGTCAAGATCAAGATGGGTGCGCAACGGGAACGCAGACCACTTTCTCACCTGATGCCGGCTCGCTCTATTTCGTGGTGCGGGCCCAGAATGTTGTGCCCGGCATCAGCTATGGCTTGCGGGTGACTACCAATGGTCAGCAAGTGGCGGTCGATCCTGATTTCTGGACCAGTGATGTGCAGTATGATGAAACCTGCATTTGGTACGAGATTGATGACTCAACGATCGCCTTTACACCGGCGACGTACACCGCGGAACTTCTGGCCAATAATGCCGTTGTCGCCCAAGCCACCTTCGTCATCTCTGGGGATCCAGGGGAGGGTAGCGCAATGACCGACGCACCTTCCAAGAATATTCAGTGAGCGTTGCCGATATTTTTTGGAATATTCATCTTAAAAATGTAGACAGGGGCCTGCAAATATGGTACGATTCAGGCGAAATCGATTGATACGATAAATCATATTCATCAGATGATTGATAGGTCTCTTTCCGACGGGAGGTCTTCCTCCCTAAAAAAATTGCGTTTAGACTCTGAGCTGCTTGACTATCTGGTGCAGCAGGATATTCAGCCCGGCGATCGCATTCCGTCGTTGGGCGAACTGAGTGATATTCTCCACGTTAGCGTTAGTAAGCTACGCGAGCAACTCGAGGTCGCTCGGTGTCTGGGTGTTGTGAGTGTTCGCCCTCGTACTGGCATTCACCGCCAGGATTACGATTTCATGCCGGCCGTCCGGTTAGGTTTGTTTCTTGCATTAGCCAATGACGTTATGCTATTCGATGCCTATAGCGAACTCCGGCGACATCTGGAGAAAGCCTATTGGTACGATGCGGTTGCCTTGTTGACCAACGAGGACAAACAGCATTTGCGCCTGCTCATTGATCGTGCCTGGACCAAGCTCCGTGGCCGGCCCATTCGGATTCCGCACAGCGAGCACCGTGAATTTCACTTGACGATCTTCAGCCAGCTTGACAATGTCTTTGTGCGCGGGCTTCTTGAGGCCTATTGGGAAGCCTATGAGGCGGTAGAATTGCACACTTTTACCGATTACGAGTATCTAAATGAGGTCTGGGAATATCATCAACGCATTGCCGAAGCAATCATTGCCGGCGATATCGAGACCAGTTTACAGGCCTATGACGAACATACCCGTCTCCTCAAAAATTTCGTCGAACGCCGCTCGAATTCAGACCGAGACAATGGTAGCCAACCAAACAAAGCCGCGACACAAGAATTTGAATAGACAGGGTGAAATGGGGCCAGACGGCCCTTTCGCTATCTTTTGCTTCAATACTCAAGGAGAGTTTTCCAGCAATGACTGTAACCGACCTTTATCGTGCTCCGGCATCATCTCTCTCCAACGGGGATAAGGTCATCAATGATTTTTCATTCATGATCGCAACCGTGAATGGTACAGGTAGCCAGACATCAAATAACACATTGCTACGTACACTCTTTCGCATGGGGGTGCCGATCAACGGCAAGAACCTCTTTCCCTCCAATATCTACGGATTGCCGACCTGGTATTACATCCGGCTGAACAAGGATGGCTATTTCGGCCATAAGAACAGCGCGGAAGTGGTGGTTGCCTACAACTTCGACACGTTTGCGCGTGATGTCGACAGTCTGCCCAGCGGTGGCGTGCTACTCTATCCGATGGACGATCCTGACAGCCGCAAAAAGAAGTGGGACGTGATTACCACATCGCGGGATGACATCTACGTCTATCGCATACCGGTTGACCAACTCTTGTCGCAGGTGGATCCACCCCAGTCGCTAAAAGAATATGTGGCGAATATGGCCTATGTCGGCGCATTGGCCTACCTGTTCAACTTCGATATGGGGGATATTGAAGCTGCGCTGAGCTATCACTTCAAAGGCAAAGCCAAGGCCATTGACCTCAATTTTGGCTTGGTCAAGCTGACCTATGACTGGGCTCAGGAAAACCTGGAGAAGCTTGACCCGTACTGGATTGAGTCGATGGAAGGCACCTACGAATCTGATGCGATCCTGATTGATGGCAACTCAGCAGCGGCGCTGGGTGCCACATTTGGTGGTGTCCAGGTTGTCTCGTGGTATCCAATTACGCCCAGCAGTAGTGTGGCGGAGGCGCTGCAGACGTATCTGGCCACCTATCGCCAGATGGAGGATGGCAAGCGCACCTATGCTATCATCCAGGCTGAGGATGAGCTTGCCGCCATTGGCATGATTACCGGGGCGGGCTGGGCTGGCGCACGCGCGATGACGGCGACCAGTGGACCTGGGATTTCCCTTATGGCGGAATTTGCCGGGCTGGCATATTTTGCCGAGGTCCCGATCGTTATCTGGGATGTGCAGCGTGTTGGCCCGAGTACAGGCCTACCGACACGCACTTCCCAGGGCGATATACTCTTCACCCATTTCCTGGGGCACGGCGATACCCGGCAGGTCGTTTTGTTACCCTCAAATATGGAAGAGTGTTTCCAGTTCGGCTGGCAAGCCTTTGATCTGGCTGAACGTTTCCAGACGCCGGTGTTTGTCCTGAGTGATCTTGATCTCGGCATGAATCAACATGTCTCACGCAGATTTGAGTATCCGGATGCGGGTCTACAACGTGGCAAGGTCCTCTCGGCTGAGGCTCTAGAGCAGCTCAACGGAGAATGGGGCCGCTACCTGGACAGGGATGGTGATGGTATCACCTACCGGACATTGCCAGGAACGGATCATCCGCGTGCTGCGTATTTCACGCGCGGAACCGGCCACGATACGCATGCGAATTACAGTGAGCGATCTGAAGATTGGCAAGCAAACCTGGATCGTCTGCACCACAAGTTCGAGACGATCCGTGGCGAGCTGCCGCAGCCAATCATTGATAGGGTGGATGGCGCGCAAATCGGCATTATCTCCTATGGTAGCAATGATTATGCTATCAAGGAGGCCCGTGACCGCCTGGCGGCTGAAGGGATTGCTACTAGTTACTTACGGATATTGTCTCTGCCCTTATCCTACCAGGTCCAGGACTTCGCCAGCCACTATGATCGAGTTTATGTAGTGGAGAACAATCACGACGGACAAATGTCATTCATTCTACGTGTTGATTTTCCCGAGCTAGCAGCGCGATTCCGTCCCGTGGCACGGTGTAATGGCTTGCCACTGGATGCCGACTGGATCGTAGATATGATCAAAGAAAAGGAAGGGTAACCAATGGGTCGTTCTAGAACCAATGCACTTGGCCTGACTAAGAATGATTACAAATACAAGCCATCAACATTGTGTCCGGGCTGTGGCCATAATTCGATCTCGAACCAGATCATCTCGGTTGCCTATGAAGAGGGACTGAACCAGCATCATATTATCAAGATGAGCGGGATTGGCTGCTCCTCGAAGTCGCCAGCGTATTTCCTGGGACGCTCACATGCCTTCAACGCCATTCACGGTCGCATGCCTTCGGT
>JAADYW010000171.1 GCA_010092845.1 Chloroflexota bacterium | reverse complement strand
TCCGGCTGGCGGGGTGGGCGGTGTCTCTGGTGGGGGGCCGGTCAATTGTGCAACACCGCCCGCTGGTGGGTTTGCTACCATTTTCAATGGGGATGCCAGTCTTCCGACACAGATCAGTTGCCCGCTGGAAGGTGCAGTGCCAGTAACCGTGGCCTACCAACCCTTTGAACGTGGGCTGATGATCTGGGTTGCGCAGGTCGGCTCCAGCGGACAGCCTGGAATTTACGTTTTCTTCAATAACAATACTTACCAGCGCTTTAATGATACCTGGCGTGAGGGTGTCGATCCTGAACGGGCTGGCCTGGGTGCCCCGCCCGGTTTGCAGGAACCGATTCGCGGGTTCGGCAAGATCTGGCGTGAGACGGGGGGGATCCGAGACCGGCTGGGCTGGGCCACCGCAGGTGAGATCGGTGATACCGGTGGCACAATTCAGGTGTTTGAGCGAGGTGAGATGATCTATGTTCCCCAGACCGGGCAAACCTATGTCGCCGTTGCCGGCACCCCGGGCACCTGGACCTCAGTTGCGGTGGCATTTCGATGACGACCAGATGACGCTTTTCTTTCAGCGCTGTACAAGTGATAGATGTCCGGCTACAATCGCAGCGCTTTGTCTCCTAGCAATAGCAGCAGTATCTGGTGATGCAAAATCATAGCTCGGCTCCCTGGAACTGGTTGAAACCGCTCGTTGTCCTGCTTGGCATCTTGTTGCTGAGCTATACCGTTTTTGTCTTCGAACTTGACGGAACCTCCTTGTGGGCCGATGAAGGGTGGACAATCGCGGCCAGCAGTGAAGACAATCCTCTGGCTGTTATTGATCATTGGGTTGAGGAGGATGTCCATCCCCCACTCTACTTTCTGGTGCTCCAGGTCTGGCGACAGCCCACCGGGGATACCATATTCGCCATGCGCTACCTCGCGGTGTTGATCAGCCTCATGGGCGTGGCGTTGATCTACCGTTTGGGGCGGGATATGTTCTCCGTGCGCGCCGGGATGGTGGCCGCTGTTTTCTTTGGCTTACATGATCTGGTCAATGTGCTAACCCAAGAGGTCCGCCACTACTCCCTGCAGCAAACCATGACGATCCTGGCGATCTGGCTGTACTGGCGCTTCTGGCAACGACCCGCCAGCCGGCGCGGATTGGCTTTTGCAATTGGCGGGGCGTTGCTGCTCTGGACGCATTACTGGGGTGGTTTCGTCTTGCTGGCCCTCGGATTGCATGCGCTGGTGACACGCTGGCGGCAGTGGCGACCATATGTGCTAGCCAATCTGGCGATTGGGATTCTCTACATCCCGTGGCTCCCTATCGTTTACGGGCAAATTACCCAGGAGCGACCAGAAGGGTTGCCACATGCGCTCGAGAATTCATGGCATGTCTACAAGACTCTGGCCTTTCAACTGGTGGGGATACCGGAGATTCTGTGGCTAGTGCTGGCGGGTGTGGGCATAGCGGGAGCCTTCCAGGCAGCGCCAGGACGCCGTTGGTGGCCGACAAGCGCGAGCATCCTCCCCGCTATGGTTGTTGTCATCACGGTCGGACTATCGCTGGTGATCAACACCCGCTACGAGACCCTTTCTTTCCGGTCGCTGGCGGTTGTGATCCCATCGCTGGCACTCCTGGTCGGGCATGCGCTCGCCGCCTTCCGTGATCGCGAATTGGGAGTCATGGTAGCATTCCTGCTTTTGCACTCGTTGGCCACTACCAGCGCTGGCCCGGTTGAACGGCCACCCTGGCCGGAAGTGGCCGATTACCTTGCCCGGCACACCACATCTGCAGATACCATCCTGCTTGAGGTTGATAGCGATGACCACGCCCTGGCGTACTATCTGGATCAAACAGAGGCAGCGCTTGATTACCGCTACACGGAAACCACGCGCGCTACCAACCCCGATGATTTCCCGGCGTATCTGGACGACATATTGGCCGATCGGACGGGTATCTGGTTGGTGAAATTCGGGTTCTTCTTCGAGGACATCCGTCCCCAGCTTGAAGGACGTGGGTTCGTCCGGACAGCCGCGCCAATCACGCGCTGGGGGCCCTACGCCGATGGCCGGCCTATCGAGTTGTGGCGTTATGACCGGCCTGCCGAGAACCCCGAAGTGACATTCGGCGATACACTTGCCCTCATGCGCTATGCGACAACCCGGCACCCGGGAGTGATGACAGTCAATCTGCTGTGGTCACCGCTGGAAGTGCCCCAGCGCGAATATTTCGTGTCGGTGTTTTTGCTCCAGCCAGGCCAACCGCTGGCTGCCCAGCATGATAGCCCCCCGCTGGACGGGCATTCGCCCACGCTGGCCTGGAACGCCGGCGACTTCTATTTCGATAGCCATGCACTTGATATCACCAATGTGCCGCCAGGACGGTATTTCGTCGGGGTGAAGGTATACTATTTCCTTGATCCTGGCTATGCTCAGCTTGAAATCCTGCCCGCCTCAGATTGTAGCGCTAATGAGGACTGCGAGTTTATATTCATTGATGAAGTCGAGATAAGATGAGCATTTGCGATGGCACGTAAAAAACCAACCTTTTATGTCTTCCACGGTGAGGACGAGTTCAGCATTAAGTCACGGGTGGATGACTTCCGGCAACAGATGGGCGATGATCTCAACATCTCCGAGTTTGATGGCACCAAAAGCTCACCTGCTGAGATCCTTGCCGCGGCCCGTGCCATTCCGTTTCTCGCTGATCGCCGGCTGGTAATCGTCTACGGGATGCTGGCTTTTCTGGGCCGACGCGGCGCCAGCAAAGCGCTAAAAGAGCAGCTCTCGGCGCTCGTCGCGGCGCTGCCCGGCTTGCCCGAGACGGCACGGCTGGTGTTCGTTGAGCCGCAAACGCTTTCCAATAGCCATCCCGTGATCAAACTGATCGGTGAGGAACCGGCTGGTTATGCCAAAGAGTTTAACGCCCCCAAGAATCCTAGCAGTTGGATCATACGCCAGTCCGCCACCTATGGGGTAGAGATTGAGCCGCGCGCCGCCAATGCCCTCGCGGGTGTCATCGCTGATGATTTGCGCAAGGCTGATAATGAGCTGTTCAAGCTGGCCGCTTATGTTGGCCCCGGAGGAACCATTACTGAGCGTGAGGTCAGCCTCCTGACGCCATATGTTGCTGAAGGCAACATTTTTGCCCTGGTCGATGCCCTGGGCCAACGTGATGGCAAGACGGCGATGTCTTTGTTGCACCATAAGCTCTATATCGACGAGCAAGACCCGATGCAGCTATTTGGGATGATTATCCGGCAGTTCAGGTTGCTAATTCAGGCCCGTGAGATTATCGATGCCGGTGGCAACCAACATACTGTGGCAGAGGCTCTCGGCATCCACAAGTTCGTGGCGCAGAAGGTCTCGCAGCAGGCGCGTGGCTTCACCCTGGCGCAACTCGAACGTATCTATCACCATCTGCTCGAACTTGATATCGCGGTGAAGGGTGGCTTTCGTAGCACGCAGGGCCAGTCAATACGCGGTGTCGATATCTTCACTGCGCTGGACCTTTTTGTAGCGGGTATCGCCGGTGGATGAGCCTAGCTGCCGGGGGGATCGCTATCGAAGAACAGACTCCACCAGAGGTGCCAGGTCGGCACTTCGTCTTCATCTGGTCCCCGCTGGGGAGGCGAAGGTGTGGGAGTCGATGGCGCATCAGCGCTGATCGTGGGCTGGTAGCCAGGAATCGGAATCACGAGGATTTCACCTTCGCGTACCATCTTGCCCTCGCGATGGGCCCACTGGGCCACCGCAGCCTCACTCTGCGCAAAATCGTATTCCTCACGCAGGTCGAGATTCTCGGCTTCAAGGGCCGCGATAGTGCCTTCAACTTCGCGCTTGATGTCATCGTAGGCCTGGCCACGCCGGATTCTTGCGCTGAAGTTGATCGTTAAGAGAAGTCCGATCGCCAGAATAGTTGCAAAGACGACCTGCATACCGGTAATCTGTTGGCGACGGGACCGCCGCCGCTCGCGGCGCTGTCGTTCCTGATAGTCGTAGTCGTCGCGGGTGTGTTGTTCCATGCAGTACTAGAATTCCCGAAATCCCCAAGCTCCGCCAACCATCGTGCCCAGGACTTGGATTTCCAGAATCTCGGTGGGCGCGATGGTGAAAAGATCCCGATCCAACACGACCAGGTCGGCCAGAAAACCCGGCGCAAGCTGGCCCAGACGATCCTCGAGGCCAGCCGCAAAAGCAGCCCCCATTGTGTAGGCAGCCAGGGCTTCCGCAAGTGACAGCCGCTCCTGGGGATACCAACCCTCTGGCCCCGGTGTGCCATCAGCCCGTTGGCGTGTTACAGCCGCATGAATGCCGGCAATCGGGTCGATATCTTCCACTGGCGCATCAGAGCCAAAGGCCAATACCGCACCCGCCTCCAATTGTTTGCGCCAGGCATAGCTATATTCAGCCCGGGGGCCCCAATATCGGTCAGCGAGTTGGTAGTCTGAAGTGGCGTGGATCGGCTGCATTGAAGCAATGACGTTCAGTGCCGCCAGGCGTGGCACATCCTCCGGATGAATGATCTGGACGTGCTCAATGCGATGACGCAACATAACGTGCTGATCTCCCCGCGCGGCCTCTTCCTGGCGCACGGTTTCGAACACATCCAGGACATCATGCACCGCCCGGTCGCCGATGGCATGAATGGTAGACAGCAAGCCTCGGGCGCTGGCTTGGCTTACCAGTTCGTACATCTCTTCCTTATCGGTGACGGCGATGCCATATTGATCGCGGGTGCCCTCGTAAGGCTCGATCATGAGCGCCGTTTGCGGCCCCAAAGCACCGTCAGCGAAGATCTTTAGGCCGCCAATCCGAAGCCAATCGTCACCGAAGCCACTGCGAACACCCAGCTCATAAGCATGCTGGATGAAAGGGTCGTTGATCTGCTTGACAAATCGCTGCTTCAGTTCACCCTGTTCCCGCAGGATCTGAAGAGCTTCCATACAAACAGGGTTGTCATAATCGTGAATACCGGTCAGGCCCATGCGGAGGGTTTTTTCCTGGGCTGGGCGCATCCAGCCGGCATATTGCTCGGCCGTCGGCTTCAGTATATGCGCCGATACTAGGTCCATGGCCGGGTCTTCCAGGAGGATCCCGGATGGATTGCCACTCGGAAGACGGTGGATCTCACCCCCCGGCGGATTGGGACGGTACGCATCCAGGCCAGCGAGTTGCAGGGCCTTGGTGTTTACCCAGGCGGCATGGCCACTACGTGCTGACAGATATACTGGATGATCTGGCGCCACCCGGTCGAGGTGCGCGGCAGTGGGGAACTCACCACTGCCCAGATCATCTTTGCGCCAACCGCGTCCATAGACCCACTCGCCAGGTGGGATCTCTTTGACTTTGGCTGCCACACGTGCCAGCGCTTCGTCCATACTCTTGACATTCATCAGATCAACGGCCTGGAGCGAACGGGCATAGCCAGACCAGTGGACGTGGGCATCGGTCAGGCCGGGGATGACCAGCCGGCCTTCGAGGTTATCTACCAGCGTATTAGCACCCTTTAGCGCCCTGATTTCGTCGTCGCTGCTGACGGCCGCGATGCGTTCACCGCGAATCGCAAGAGCAGTCGCCCAGGGCCGGTCTGGTGTCTGGGTGTAGATGCGTCCATTGAGCAGAATACGATCAATCATCATAGCGTTGTGATGGTCTTGGCGACACGCAGATGGCCGGGGAAATTCGGCATATATTTGATGAACGTCTCGTATTTGTTGTCAGCGTAATCACGCAGGTAACGACGCAGCACACTGACCACCCCAGGCACGATATTTAACCCTTTGGCTTTGTGTTGCATCAGTACGTAAGCCTCGGCCTCAGATTTGCTAACAGCCTGTTCCAGGAAGAGCGCAACCGCCCCTGAGACGAAGACCTCAGTAAACTGGTCGCCCCAGTTGGGATATGCCTCTTTAAACTGATCGCTGACCGGGAGCGGCTTCTGAGCAATGGGGGCCACGGCTTCAGCATTCTGGCGCAGATAGGACAACATCAGGAGGCGTATGTACTCGGATAAGCTCGCTGAATACACATGTGAGGGGTCTTCACTGAATGGCCAGGGTGGGTTATCGCCCCAGGCCTCGCGCGGCGGCGCAATAGCGACTAGTTCGCCGCCGATACGCACGCCAATCGAACGGGTAATCGGGTAGGAGATGTTGGGCATGAACACCAATTGCTCGACAACATCCCCGACGAATGGCTTGAGAAAAGCGTAGAAGTCAACTTTGCCAAGGACATCTTCCGATTCCTGGCGCGCTTTTTGCCATTCGGTATGCTCGGCTTGCCATAGCTCCTCAAGTTTGGTGGCCTCATAGAAATTCTTGAGATGAGTATTCCAGTTGGGGGGGACCCAACGTGGAACCTGACTGTTTTCTAGCCCTGGCCAGGAGAGTTTGAGCGCATAGGTATAGAACGCTTCCAGCGGTGCGCCTTGATCCAGAAGGACCTGGGCCCCGGAGACACCTGGATGATGCGAGAAATCGGCGACGAGTTTAACCGTATTACGAGCATGCTGGTGAGGGCGATGCTTCTCCCGCTCTGGCCACTTCGTCGCGGCAAGCACCGCCGACATCAAACGAACACGGTCGTCAATCCGTACTTGTAGTTTTTTCTCACCCATCTCTTTCGCTCGCTAACTTGGAGGAGGCATGAAGCATCTTAATTCTACCTGAACACGACAACAAGGGCAAAGCCCGAATCTCGATGACACAGAAAGACGGTTGCCTGTACGCTTGCGTTATTCGGTTTTACCTATCCATCAGATCAGGCGGAGTGTACAGGTGTTGGCTGATCGCGATAGTTTAAGTAGGTCGTCAGCCATTCCTGATCATACTCCTGCACAAACGTATTCGCTTTCTCGACCAGGTCACGGCTGCCAATAATCAGCGGCACACGCTGGTGCAGGCTATGCGGCTGGATGTCCATAATTGGCAGGTGGCCATCTGATGCGGCGCCGCCGGCCTGCTCAGCCAGATAGGCGAGTGGGATGGCTTCATACGAAAGGCGCAATTTTCCTGCCGGTTTCTCCGCATCACGGAGATCGCCGGGATACATATAAACCCCGCCCTTGAGTAGATTGCGGTGGAAATCAGCGACGAGAGCACCGATATAGCGTTGCGAAAGCGGCTTCTGGCCTTCTTCGTACAGACCTTGCAGCCAGCGGACATAGTGCCGAATGCCGGGCGTCCAGTACTTCTCGTTACCTTGATTGACACTGTAGTATTTGGGCTTCTTGGGGATCTGGATATTGGGATGGCTGAGCAAGAACTCGCCCACGCTCGGGTCGAGCGTGAAGCCATGAACACCATTTCCCGTGCTATAAACCAACATGGTACTGGCACCATAGATCACGTATCCAGCCGCGGCCAGGGCGCGGCCACGCTGCAATACATCGATCAATGATCCGCGGGGGGTATTGGAGACCTTGCGGAAGATGGCGAATATTGTCCCGATGCTGGTGTTGACCGCGATATTGTCCGAGCCATCGAGCGGATCATAGATCAGTGCATACTTGCCCGTCTCATATTTCTCGGGGATAGGGACGACCTCGTCGTGTTCTTCGCTGGCCATGATACACAGTCGCCCGGTATGGTCATTCATCTGGAAGATGACCTGGTCAGCGTATACGTCGAGTTTCTGTTGGCGTTCGCCATGGATATTGGACGTACCCGCTTCGCCGATGATATCAACCAAACCGGCACGGGTAGTTTCGCGCGCGATGAGTTTTGCCGCCAGGGCGATATCGTACAGCAGATTGGTGAACACACCCGTCGCCGCTGGGTGGTGGCGCTGGGTATCTGAAATATGACGTTCGATGGTCGTGACTTGTGCTGGGGTCATGGCTTCTGATCTTCTCTTACTCCACCAAACCGACGCTCTCGCGAACTGTAGAACTCGATCGCCTTGTAAAGGGCCTCTCGATCAAAATCGGGCCAGTAAGTCGGGGTCGAATAGAATTCAGCATAGGTTGATTGCCATACCAGGAAATTGCTGAGACGCATCTCGCCACCAGTACGGATAATCAAATCCGGGTCAGGTTGGCCGCTGGTATAGAGATAATGATTAATCGTCGCTTCGGTAACGTCTTCAGCCGGGATGCCATCCCGGATAATGTCCTGAACTGCCTTGACGATCTCAGCCCGTCCCCCATAATTGAAGGCCACATTGAGTACGAGCTTGGTGTTATCACGCGTGAGATCGATCGCTTTTTGGATTTTGCGTTGCAGCCGGGGGCTTAGCTCACTAGGATCGCCAACGTGACGCAGTTGTACACCTTTTTCGTGCAGTGCTTGGAGCTCGCGATCGATATAGTAATCGATGATGCGCAACAAGAACTGTACTTCTGCGCGCGGGCGGCGCCAATTCTCGGTCGAGAATGCATAGATGGTCACGAATTTAACGCCAAAATCACCACACGCCTCCAGGATCTGGCGCAGATTCTCAACGCCCTGGCGATGCCCATCGCTGCGGTTGAGCCCGCGTGCTTTTGCCCAGCGCCCATTGCCATCCATGATGATACCAATGTGCTGCGGTACGCGTCCCGGGAAAAGCACTTCTTGGTCTGTGTTCATATCTGCAATTTGGGTATCCATCAATTGTCAAGGAGTTTGGCGAATACGATGGACTCCTTTATACCTCCATAATCTCATGCTCTTTGCGTTTGCCGGTTTCATCGACCTGGTCGATGTATTTGTCGGTCATTTTCTGGATATTGTCTTGTCCGTCGTGCATCTCGTCTTCAGAGATCTCGCCTTCTTTTTGAGAATGACGCAATTCATCAATCGCATGGCGCCGGATATTCCGGATGGCCACCCGGGCTTCTTCGAGCCGTCTATTAACCATCTTCATCAATTCCTGGCGTCGTTCCTGGGTGAGGGACGGGATATTGAGGCGGATATTGGTTCCATCATTATTCGGGGTCAGGCTCAGATCCGAGCTCTGGATCGCTTTCTCGATTGTTTGCAGCGTGCTCGGATCGTATGGACTGATCATGATGGTCTGCGGGTCGGGTATGCTAATCCCGGCGAGCTGGAACAGCGGGGTCGGGGTTCCGTAATACTCTATCATGAGCTTCTCAACGAGCGCAGACGAGGCGCGTCCTGTCCGCATCCCTGAAAGATCTTCGTCGAGAACGCTCAAGGTCGATTTCATCTTAGTTTCAGTCTCGTGCATGAGTTTCTTGGTCATTGTCAGTTTTCTCCAGCGAATAGTCGCACACTGGTAACTCGCAAAGCGTTTATAAGTGGGTAATGACGGATTTTTGCCTAGTAATGGTCTATTGTCAAACGCCCCAGCCTATTATAACGCACCCCGTTCATGGTACACCTCAGGAGCGATTTTGCCTCAACCACTAGGGACTTTTACCTTACAATTCTTAAGCAAAAACGGCAAGTCACAACTGTTTTTCAGTAGCTGATCCTGGGCAGTGATGCCGTTTTATACGGGCCATCATGGTTTGTAAACCCCTCTGTCGGGGTATATAATCCACACCCGGTGTATCCGGATAGTCACTAAGGAAGCCAGGAATAGCATGAATAGCACTTTCTCGCTGAGTCAGCTTGCGGATGACCTGGAATCGCGCATTCGGGGCAACCGCCTTATGGATCTGGGCGTGGACTGGCAAGATGAGCTGGTGTTTCCGGCCTATGATGGCCTTTCATTGATGAATATCCCCAATACAATCGCGATATTGCTGGATGCTGGCGATGAAGCAGCGCCCGGCCTGGACGCGGCCATCTGGGGTGGGGACCTGATCGCTGGCACAGTGGATCGGGTCGTGCTCATGATTTCAGATGGTCTGGGCTATCTCTGGTTGAAGCACTTGATTGAAACCGACGACACTGTAGCTACCGCAGTCGATTTCTTGACTGATGGCCGGGGGCCGTTGCCTTTGACATCCGTTGTACCCGGTACTACCGCAGTAGCTCTGCCAACCCTCTGGACAGGCGCCAGCCCTGCCGCGCACGGTATGGTGGGTACTAAGCTGTTCTTACGCGAGCTTTCAATGCTGGTCGATATGCTGTCCCTGCGGCCGGTGAAAGGTGTGCATCACGCGGGTGTGATCGCGGACTGGGGGGTCAGCCCTGAAGGTTTCATCCCGGTCCAGACATTGGGCGAACGCTTGTCGGGCGCTGGTGTGCCAGGCTACCTTCTCCTGCCGAAAGGATTGGGGGGGAGCGGCCTGTCCCGTATCATGCACCGTGGGATCACATCGATGGAATCCTATTATGGCGATTCTGATATCTGGCTACGGGTACGTGATATGCTTAGTCAGACAGCCAACCAGCGGTGTTTTGTCAATATCTACCTGCCGACCGTCGATGGTCTCTCACATTTGTACGGTGCGGATGCCAGATACATTGAAAACGAAGTCCGTCACCAGTTGACAGGCTTACAAGATGTCCTCGCGGATACAGCCCTACACGACGGGCGCACGCTTTTCTTGCTCGTTGCAGATCACGGACATCATGATGCCCGCAACTGGGTGAACCTGGCTGAGGATGAGGCCGCCGCCCCGATATATCGTGCTATGCGGGGGCTGGTGGGCGCAGAGAGCCGCTTCGGCTATCTGTATCTTCAGCATGCGTTGTACCGGCAGGCCGTTGATACGCTCAGGACGGCCTTCGCTGATTGTTTTGCTGCGATTGATGCACCGGCGGCCTTGGCTGCGGGGCTCTTCGGTCCCGGCAAAGCCTATACCGAGACAATTCATCGTTTGGGCGACTTGATCGTGCTGGGGCGCTTGAACTGGCGCCTGATAGATCCGGTAATCTCGAAGTCCCATATCAGCGTGCATGGCGGGCTTTCGGATTGGGAGATGTTAATACCCTTCCTCTGGAAAAGGCTGTGATGTGTTATCATTGTCCCCAATTAGATATACCCACAACAGAAGGTAGTTGGAATGCTGGGACTTTTCCGTGGCAAGGCGCAGAAGCCTGAACCCGACGCAATTGAACAACAACTGAACCACCTGATGCGCACAGGGACCGAAGCCCAGGAACAGGGACGCAATGAATTGGCGTTACAGAGTTACGAACAGGGCGTTGAACTGGCCCGATTTAATGGCCGTTCGACATTTGAACACACGTTTCTTAGTAGCCTGGGGGCAGTCTACGTTGGCCAGAAGCGTTATGATGAAGCGGACACCGCTTTTCGCCAGGCTTTGAATCTGGCCCACCATCTGGGTAACTCAGTCTTCATTGCACGTAGCCTCAACAACCTGGGCGAACTTTACGCAGCCCAGAGTGAATGGTCACAGGCACAGCAATATCACCAGGAGGCCCTCGATACCGCGCGCCCAACTGGCGACGTGACGACGATTGTTTTGGCCCTGGAGAATCTGGCACGTAACTACCTGAATCAAGAGAACCCTTCGTACGCAATACACCTGCTCAAAGAAGCCGTGGCCCTCGCCCAGGCGCGCCAGAACGTCTATCTTGGGGCTGGGGCCCTGGGGCGTTTGGCCGAGGCAATGATCGCCAGTGGCGATAGAAGTGGCGGTAGCAAGCTCATGGAGCAGGCTCTGCGCTTGAGTAATCAAGTTGGCCGCCATAAGCTCACGCTGCGGTGGTTAATGCAATTGGCAGAAACTGATATCGAGAACAAACGTTACCACACGGCGCTCCAACGCTATCAGCACGCTGAGGAACTCGCCCATAGGGTAGGCAATCAATCGCCAGCCTTCTTCCTCAAATTGGCGCTGAGTATGAGCAATGCCTTTCTTCTGGTTGGTAACTTCGAGGCCGCACTTACCCAGGCCGAGCGTGCCCAGATGCATGCCCAGCAGCAAGAAGATGATATCGCGATGGCCCGTGCGGCTGGGTATCTGGGGTTGGCGTTGCAGGGTTCAAAGAATCACGAGGAAGCCGTGGAGAAATTGCAGCTCGCTCTGTCCCACTATGATACAGGCGATCTCAATGACACCACCGAGCAAGCCCGCTTACTGTTGGCGCTGGGCCGGAGCCAGCAGCACTTGAATGACACCGATGCGGCGCTGGCAGCCTATCAGCGTGTTCTCGCCATGACTTCAAATGATGATAATCCAGTCCGTCGCGCCGAGGCGCTCCAACTGGTGGCCGCAACCCATGCTGCACGCCTGGAACGCGATGAAGCGATCCAGCTTTATCAGGATGCCTACCGGCTTTTTGAACAGGCTGGCGAAACGCACCGTGTTGCGCGGGTACTGTGTGATCTGGGCAGCACCCGGCGCGCCAAAGGTGATTTCAACAGTGCTTTGACTGACTTCGAAAACGCACTGGTCCTGCTAAGCAACATTGATGACCGGGTTTCGCGGGGTCTGGTGTTATCGAACGCGGCCATTATCTACACAGAGATGGGCGATATTCAGACAGCGCGATCGTTCTTCGAAGATGCCATCAAGTTAGCGCGGGAATTAGGCGATCGCTACGTCGAGAGCGTGCGGCTCGGCAATCTGGCCTGGTTATATATCCTCGTTGGGAAGTTAACCCTGGCAATTGAAACTCTCGAAAAAGCCATCAACATCAGCCGTGACCTGGATGAGTCGCTCCTGCTTACCATTCAAACCAGCAATCTTGGCTGGGCCTACCATCTAAAAGGCGAGCCAGATACTTCCTTTTCGCTTTTGAAACAAGCCTTGCTGTATGCAGATAAGGCCAATTCTGTCCAATGGCGTGGTGTGGTGAAGAGTAATCTTGGGGCTGTCTATTTGGCCCAGGGCGACTATGAGCAGGCCCGTTCCTTGCTGGATGAAGCTTTAGCAGACAATACTGATGCACAGGATTCCGAGAATATCGTGCTAACTCAGAGCCGAATAGCAGCTTTGCTGCTTGCTACTGACCAGTTCGAGGCGGCTGAGGCCTTGGCTCAAGAAGCCAACACCGCCGCACGGCGAATGGCATTTCGCAAGGGGAACGCCGATGCATCTCGTGTTCTGGGGGATATTTATCAACGCAAGGATGATCGCGAAAAGGCCAGGACCCATTATACTGAGGCCCACCGTTTGTATAAGATGCTGCAAAACCCTGCAGCCGATGAACTGGCGTCACTGATCCAGTGATTCTTCACGCCTATGGCCGATGAAAAGCGCCATCGTCGCCGGCCGCTCGGCTTCCGCCTGATCCTGGCGGAAATCGGTGTGCTCGCAGTGCGTAGTTGGGGCCGCGCCTGGACAGTGTTTGAGGACCGGGAACGTTATCAGGAACTCGTCACGTCGCCGGCATGGCCCGCCTATGTGCTTGCGTATGGCGTTTGGGGTACTATCCTGACTCTGACCCTGCTGGGGTTTTGGCAACGGCAGCGCCGATTTCTAGCGATTGGCTGGTTGGTGGTTGTGTCTCATCTCTTGTTTGAATTCGTGTGGTTTGCTATATTCGCGCAAACTGATTATGACCAGCAACGCAGGCGTTTTGTCCTTAGTTTTGTTGTCGCCGGGGTTCTGGCAAATACCTGGATGCTCTTCCGTCCTGGTTTCCGAAGCGCCTGGCAAGCCCACCACCTGTTCCGTAATATGAAGGAGAGTAGTATCAATGGCGGAGACTCCGAAACCGACCGAGGTAGTTGAAGGCCGCGACCCGATCGAAGTACTCAACGAAAAGAAGGACAACAGCTTCAAAGGCGGGGGCGAAGCGCGTATCGCCAAGCAAAAAGATGCCGGGAAACTAACCGCCCGCGAACGCTTAGAACTGCTGCTAGACCCCGATTCTTTTAGAGAAATCGATCCTTTTGTTCTGCACCGTACGCGCGATTTTGGTATGGATGCACCTGATAAGCAATTCCTTGGCGATAGCGTTGTCACTGGCTGGGGAACGATTCACGGGCGGCTGGTCTACGTCTTTTCACAGGATTTCACAGTGGTCGGTGGCAGTTTGAGCGAGGTCCATGCGCAGAAGATCTGCAAAGTCATGGATCTGGCCTTGAAGAATGGCGCGCCGTTAATCGGCCTCAACGACTCGGGTGGGGCTCGTATTCAAGAAGGTGTTCTCAGTTTGGGTGGCTACGCCGATATCTTCCTGCGCAATGTTATGGCCAGCGGTGTTGTCCCCCAGATCAGTGTCATCATGGGGCCCTGTGCCGGCGGTGCGGTCTATAGCCCGGCGCTGACGGACTTCGTGCTGATGGTCAAGGACACGTCGTATATGTTTGTAACTGGCCCGGACGTGGTCAAGACGGTGACCAAAGAAGAGGTGACCAAAGAGGAATTGGGTGGCGCGCTTGTCCATGCGGGCACATCAGGGGTCGCCCATATGGTAGCGGAAAGCGAAGAGGATGCCCTGTTCTATATCCAGGAGTTGCTCAGCTATCTACCGCAGAACAATATGGAAGATGCAATCTTTGTCCCTACACGGGATGATGCGCTGCGTACCGAGGCTAGCCTGGATACGATTGTGCCGCATAGCCCAAATAAGCCATATGATATGAAGGAAATTATCCGGCACGTCGTTGATGAAGGCCGGTTCTTCGAGATTCACGAGCATTTTGCCCAGAATATTGTTGTTGGCTTTGCGCGCATGGGCGGGCATAGTATCGGTATCATCGCTAATCAGCCTGCTTTTCTGGCTGGTGTGCTTGATATCAAGGCCAGCGAAAAGGCCGCACGTTTTGTGCGCACCTGTGACGCTTTCAATATACCGATCCTGACATTTGTCGATGTGCCAGGATTCATGCCCGGCGTGGATCAAGAGCACAATGGGATCATTCGCTCTGGTGCGAAACTGCTCTATGCCTACTGCGAGGCTACGGTGCCCAAGATAACGGTGGTGACGCGCAAATCTTATGGCGGCGCCTACTGCGTGATGTCCTCCAAGCATATTCGTGGGGACCTGAACCTGGCCTGGCCCACCGCCGAAATCGCTGTGATGGGGCCTGATGGCGCCGTCGAGATCATCTTCCGGCGTGAATTGGCCAAAGCAATGAAAGAAGGCGGTGAGGAGGCAATGCTCGAGGAAAAGGCACGCCTGGTAGCCAGCTATCGCGAACGCTTTGCCAATCCCTACGTCGCTGCCTCCTACGGCTACATTGACGATGTGATTGTGCCCAGCGAAACCCGTCCCCGTGTGATCAACGCCCTGGAGATGCTTTCCAACAAGCGGGACGGAAACCCGCCCCGTAAGCACGGCAACATCCCACTATAACCTCGACATTTGAATATTTGAGATAGTCAATCCCGCTTCATCCAGTACATGGAGCGGGATTTTTGCTCAGATGGCGAGCGACCACCGTGCCATCAGGTGTGCTGCCGCAGGTTCACCAACTCAACTGGCACCGAAGACCTTCTCAAATAGCGGTTGAATCTCTCTCCACAATTTGCATCCTATCTGCACGATTTCTGCACAATCTACTGGCATGCTGATTATGTGAAGTACAGGCGTAATTGGAGGTCAGTGTGGCAAATATCACTATCGAAACACAGCGATCTGAAACGGGCCGCTTGCTGCGCTTCATGGCTGTTGGTCTCTCGGGCACGATGGTTGATTTCACACTCTTGACGCTGCTCAAAGAGGCGTTTCTGCTGCCAACCTTGGTGGCCAACACGCTATCGTTCAGTGCCGGACTGACGAATAACTTCACCTGGAACCGGCTATGGACCTTCGCTGATGCACGCAGTGATAATATCATCCAGCAGTTCCTGCAATTCGCCACTGTCAGCATCATCGGGCTGGTGTTGAACAATCTCATCGTTCTCTCGTTGGAAGCGCCGCTGGATACACTGTTGGGCACCGCCGGCTATGGCTATTTGCCAGCTAAAGTTTGTGCCGCTGGTTTTGTCTTTCTGTGGAACTTCACCGCCAATCGGTACTGGACATTCAATAGCATCAACAGGAGCGTGTCATGATAGCCAATATTCAGATTGCTGCACTGGAGCAGCAGAAAGCTGGATCAGCATCCTCGCCTGTGTTCTCGATCATCGCGCCGGTCCACAACGAAGAAGATGTCCTGCGCGAGCTCTACCGGCGGGTACGGGATGTCATGGATCAAACGGGCGAAGCATGGGAGCTGCTATTGATCGATGATGGGAGCACAGACTCCTCGGCAGCATTGATTGCGTCGCTGAATACTGCGGATGTGCGTGTCCGTGGGATCAGCCTGTCGCGCAACTATGGATTTCAGGTTGCAGTTAGCGCTGGTTTGGATCATGCGCAAGGCGATGCGGTGGTGCTCATTGATGCTGACTTGCAGGATCCGCCGGAAGTCATTCTCGATATGATTGAACGTTGGCAGGAGGGATATGAGGTCGTCTATGGTGTACGCGGCGAACGCGATGGTGAAACCTGGTTCAAAAAGGTTACGGCCAGTGCATTTTATCGACTGATTCAACGCATCACGAATGTCGATATTCCGCTGGACACTGGTGACTTCCGCCTCATGGATCGGCGTGTTGTTGATGCGATCAAGGCTATGCCAGAGCGCAGCCGTTTCCTGCGCGGGATGGTGAGCTGGGTTGGCTACCGGCAGACTGGCGTGGTCTACCATCGCCATAGCCGCTATGCTGGCCGTACCAAGTTCACACTGAAGAAGATGGTGCGGTTCGCGCTGGACGCCATCACCAGTTTCTCGTACTTTCCGCTGCAGCTTGCCAGTTATGTCGGGTTTTTCTTTGCAGGTCTGAGTGCACTGGCAATCCTGGTAGTAATAGCACTGCGGCTTTTCGGGGCCGATGCACCCCTGATGGGGCAGGCAACCACCCTTGTTGTGGTGCTGTTCCTCGGTAGCGTGCAGTTGATCTGTCTGGGCATCATCGGCGAGTACCTGGGCCGGATCTATGATGAAGTCAAAGCTCGTCCGCTGTATTTGATCGACCGCAAATGGGGCATCGAGGAGGCAGTGAAATGACCCAGGCACAAATCACAATCACTCAACCAACATCAGGTATCACGAAAACTGGTGCGCTTCCGCTCAGCCTAAAATGGTCCACTGCCGCGCTTATCGTCATTGCTATTATCGCTTTGGGCATGCGACTGGTCGACATGGACGCCTTTGGCGATGGCAACACGTACTACACGGCTGCGGTTGCTAACATGCTGGAGTCCCCGTCGAACTTCTTCTATGCCGTGGCCGATGCCGGTGGAGTAACGGTAGACAAACCCCCCGTAGCCCTCTGGATACAGGCTGCCTTTGCCGCTGTTCTGGGCGTGAGTGGGTTCTCAGTGACGTTGCCATCGGTCATCGCGGGTACACTCTCGGTTGTGCTGCTCTATCACCTGGTGCAGAAGGGGTTCGGACGTGTTGCCGGCTTGATCGCGGCTTTCGTGCTCGCGATAACACCCATTTCAGTTGCGGTCGACCGGACCAACAACCTCGACAGTATCCTGATCTTTTTCCTGATGCTGGCAACGTGGGCATTCGTCCGTGCTGTGGAAATCGGCAAATGGCGACATCTGTTGCTGGGGGCGATTCTGGTCGGCGTGGCGTTCAATGTCAAGATGTTGCAGGCCTATCTGATTCTTCCAGCGCTCTACGCTGTGTACTTCTTCGCGGCAAATGTGACGTGGCGGCGCAAAGTGGTGCAGTTGTCTGTCGCAACCGGGGTGCTGCTCGCGGTCTCGCTGTCGTGGGCCGTGGCCGTCGACCTCACGCCGGCGGACCAGCGACCATTTATCGGTGGCAGCGAGGACAATTCCGTTATCGATCTGGCATTCGGCTACAATGGTGTTGATCGTCTCCTGGGTTCGGATGATTCGCGTGGCGCGAACAGTGCGGGCGGCGCGCCGTCGTTACCGGATCGAGATGCTGTTCCCCAGGCGCAACTAGCCCAGCCGCTACAAGCGCTAGACGATGCCGGTAGCCCACCGACAGGCGGCCCCGGCGGCAGTGATGAAATCGGCGAGGCGGGAGTTGCGCGCCTCTTCGAGACGGCGCTGGCCAATGAACTGGCGTGGCTGTTACCCTTCGGCTTGCTGAGTATAGGCTTGCTGGCCTTCCGCTCCCGGATAGAATTACCGCTCACGCAGCCACATCAAGCGGCGATGCTGTGGGGCGGCTGGTTGGTGACGGGTGTCGTGTTTTTCAGTGTATCGAGTTTCTTCCATGCCTACTATCTGGCCACGCTGGCTCCGGCCCTGGCCGCTCTGACCGGCATTGGGGTGGTAGTACTATGGGAGTTCATCCGGGAATATCGTAGCGTTGGTATCCCACTGGCCCTGGGGATACTGGTGACCACCCTCGCATTCCAGATCTATGTCGTTAGCCTGTACGAGGTCGAAATGCTGACCTTTGTTGTGCCGGTAGTGCTGGCCGGAATGGTCCTTGGCACGGGGTTGGCACTTGCGCTCTGGCGCAACCAGGTGCATAGGGTCGCGTTGCTATCCGCTGGAGCGTTCGTCGTAGCGTTACTGGCTATCCCCTCACTGTGGGGCCTGGAGACAGCACTGGAATCCTCAGGTAATCTAGCTCTGCCAGCCGCCTATCCGGGCGACACCAATACGGATGTCGTCGGGCCAGGAGGCAGCTCTCAAGAAACGACGCAGGCACTTGATACGCTGGTCGACTACATCTCGGCCAGCGGCAGCAGCACGAGCTATGATCTTGTTGTTGACAGTTCAATGATCGGTGCTCAGATCATCCTGGGGACAAACCTGGATGTCCTGTACCTGGGTGGATTCAATGGTGAAGATCAGATTTATACGGCCGAAGCGTTGGAATCGATGGTTGAGGAAGGGGAAATCAGCTTTGTGCTGAGCAGCGGTGGTCAGCCAGAGATCAGTAGCTGGCTTGTGGAGAGTTGTACCGAGGTCGACGAGATTATATTAGACCTTCGTGGGGCGGGTGCAGGCGGCCCACTGTCAGGCCAGATGCCATCTCAGGGCGGTCCTCCTATGCCGCCTGCTGGGGATGGACCGCCTCCTGCGGGCCCCAGGGCTCCGGGTTTAGGTGAAATGCCCACCTTGTACGATTGTGGTATACAGTGAGAGGGCAAACACAGCGACTGGAGACCAAGTGGGCTCTGGTCCTTCACGATTCGCTTGGAGTAGAGATCATGTCACAGACTGTCCTGATTGTGGACGATGACAGGGACATTGTGCGTGCCCTAGTTAGCTATTTTGAACAGGCCGGCTTCAAGACGCGGACAGCCTATAATGGCAACGAGGCACTGGGCATTATCCGATCTGAGACGATCACACTGGTGATCTTGGATCTGATGCTACCTGATCGTGATGGTTGGGAGATTACACGCACCATTCGTGCTGACCGGCGGCTGGGCCCGCTGCCCGTCATCATGCTAACAGCCCGGGTGGGTGACTCTGACAAGCTCTTAGGACTGGAGCTGGGCGCAGACGACTATATCACCAAGCCCTTTAATCCCCATGAGGTGGTCGCGCGGACACGTACGGTACTGCGTCGCGTACAGCCCCCTTCTTCGCCGATTATCCACATCGACGCCCTTGAAATGGATACGGATAGCCGCTCGGTTACGCTGCATGGGGCGTTGGTTGAACTGACACCGACGGAATACGCGATCCTCAAGACTTTGATGCAGAATCCAAACTATGTCTTTTCGCGCGCAGAACTCATTTCGCGCAGCCTGGGATATGAATATGAAAGCATCGAACGTACCCTGGATAGCCATATCCGCAATCTACGCAAGAAAATCGAGCCGGACACCAGCCAGCCGCGCTACATCCAGACGGTATACGGTATCGGTTACAAGCTCGAGACTTAGACCATGCGCCGCCTGTGGGTTCAGCTAAGTGTTGCCTTTAGTGCCGTGGTGTTGATCAGTGCTGGCC
>JAADYW010000170.1 GCA_010092845.1 Chloroflexota bacterium | reverse complement strand
TGATCATCATGAAGTGGTGGCGCTGGTGGTGACGCCAGCCGGGGGTGATACGCCGCTGGTGCTGCGCGTGCCGCCCAAGGTGAAACGCTGTGCCGAGGCGGCGCGCTGGCGCGATGAATCACCTACTCCAGGCCACTACCTGCTGCCCGATATTGAGCCATTCCCCGGCCACTTGTGGTGAGCGGAGACAGCACATGGGGAGCCGAAACGCATGACACCCCACGAGGACGTATCACAGCGCATCCAAATCGCGCGCGGCGCTTGTGGAGCGTGCCCGCTATCCCCATTTCGCTGCCAGCCCTGATAGTCTTGTCCTCTGATGGTGGTACGGAACGCGTGACGCTGCTGCCGGACGACATCAAAACCTGTACCAGTGCGGCGCGCTGGCGCGATGAACACCACGGGGACGATTACGCGCTGCCGGAAGTCAACATGCGCTGGTTTTTGTGAGACAGATCGCTTGCGCGCCGCCGCGTAGCTTACTTATGACAAAGGTGTTTCGTGATCCAATCCGGCATCGACATGGTCCACTTTTTCTAAATATCCTGACGCGGCAACGACAACCACTCATGACTACTTTTTTTTCGAGTGTTCAATAACAGACGGTGTAGAAGTCACCTCAAATGTTTTCAACGCGCGCGCTGCAGTATGGCGAATCCCCCAATCATCATCGTGCAACAAAGCAGTCAGTGGCTCTACCGCACGCCGATCGTGTAATTGTTCCAGTACATCAATGGCGTATCGTCGCGTCATGGTGTGTTCACTGCCTAGCGCTGCAATAACAGATAAAACTGCCGCATCCTCCAGGTGTTGCAGACCCGCAGCGGCGTGGTGACGAATCAGGTCATTATTGTCGTTCAGGCAACTAATGAGCGATTTCACCATCCGCGGATCGTTCAATTTGCTGGCAATCACCACAGCAGAATATCTGTCATCGCCGTCAAAATTGGCGAACGCATAGCGCGTGGCATAATAGTCACGCAAAATCAGATACGTGAAACGCCAACGTCCACCACCGTGTTTTTTGATCACCTCGAGGCGACATGCCTGGGCAATCAAAGCTTTTGTATCCACATCATGGGAGGACGTGAAATCGTCCAGTTCAAGGGAATTAACCGGGGGGATGGGGACTTCGTGAGGCAATGCGCGATAACGGGTACCATGTCCCCGGAGGGTATCTCTCAATGCCGCACAGCTCAATGCATCCTCAAGCTCCTCAAGCGAGAATGGCGTAAACCTTTTTCGGGACGCCTGCTCATAACGGGCCTGGATGTACGCTGTGATGATCGTATCACGGAGTGTGTACGGATCATCAGGTAGGCTATGGATGGCTGAGGCATTGTCCCAATAAGTAAAAACGAACATAGGCTTCAGCCCTGGTATGGTGAGCACCATGCGCAACGAGGCATGTGAAGCCGCCAACGCTTTAAGCTGAGGAGGTAGCCAGTTTGCTGAGACTCGCAGCGCAATCAATGAGATGATCGTTTGAAATAGATGCTGAAAATGCTTCATGCTTGCCTGGCACTCCGCTTTGTCATTGAATTCAGTAAAACTGCGTTAGGTCGCAAGAAATATAATCCACCGTTCTCGTGTGCCCCATCAGCAATCACGACCGCATTTTCTGAATGTGCCATATGCTTGATCGCATTATCCGCCACAAACTGGCAAAGGCGTTCGCCGGTCACTGTTGACCGGCCCACAAGAACATTGCCCGCAATTTGCCAGACAACCGGCGGCACATCCTCCCCTTGTGTGCTTTGGTTGGCATAACGCAACCGGGCGGCCTCGGCTTCGCTGATCTCTCCCAGGGCGTGACCGCCTGCCGACCACAGCCGCTGCGTATTATCGCGCGACCATGAAACAAACCGACCGTCGGCTAGTTCCAGCGCATCCTGGACCGAACCGGTGTGACCTTCGAGGACGGCCAGGGGGATGCCCGCCGCCGACCACAAGCGCAAGGTATTGTCACTTGACCAGGAAAGAATGCGCCCATCATTCAACTCGGTTGCGCCATCCACCATGAACCTGTGACCTTTCAGAACCGCCAAGGCTTCACCATCCGCCGACCACAACCGCAGATCGGATTCACTAAATCCCCAGGACAGAATGCGCCCATCAGCCAACACCAATACATCTTCAACTAAATCAGGTACGCTGCATTTAGCCATCGACTGACCATCCGCCAACCACAAACGCAAGGTTTTGTCGAAGGACCAAGATAGGATGCGCCCGTTGGCCAATGCCCGCACATTTTTAATCTTGGCGGTATGTCCTTCGAATACCGAAAGCAGCTCGCCGGCTGCCGACCATAGACGTAAGTTGGGGTCATTCCCATACCAGACAAGAAAACGCCCACCGGCCAATCTCAATACCCCTGAAATTCCCCACGACGATTCTCCAATTACCGCCAGTGGTTCACCTGCCGCCGACCATAAACGCAGTGACCCGTCCTCTTCCCCACCCCAGGAAAGGAAACGCCCATCTACTAACTCCTGCAGATTGTTCACCGAACGATGCCCTTCGAGGACCGCCAGCGGTTCCCCATCTGCTGACCACAAACGCAAAGTGCCGACGGCAGACCAGGAGAAAAACCGCCCATCCGCCAACGCCTTTATACCCTTCACCGCATGGGAATGTCCCGCCAGAACTGTCAGTAGCTCACCCGTTGCTGACCATAAGTGCAGGAGGTTGCTATCTTTTGAATAAGTGAGGAAGCATCCACATCCCAATGCAAGAATACCTTTCACCGGACCGATATGAGTCTGTTGAGGTAAGCTATATTTTTTCACGTTTACGATAGACAACACCCGAAGGGACCCGTCATTCCACCCCCAGGAAACTGTAAATTATAAACAAATGACGATGCCGACGAAGGCTAAGTTGTT
>JAADYW010000169.1 GCA_010092845.1 Chloroflexota bacterium | reverse complement strand
GAATCGGAAAACGAGGAAAGCTAGCCGCGAGCCAGACACGGTTCTCCACACGGAGCCGAGGAGGATAGGTGATGCCGATCAGAGTTGAACTCGTCACACAGGAGCGCAAAATCTTTGAGGAGCCCGAGGCGGACATGGTCATCGTCCCGGGTGTCGCGGGTGAACTGGGTATCCTTCCGCGGCATACTCCCCTTCTCACGACCATGAAGCTGGGCGAGTTGCGCGTAAAAAAAGGCAATGCCGAAGAGAGCTTCGTCATCTATGGCGGGGTAGTAGAAGTTCGTCCCGACAAGGTGGTGGTTATGGCAGATGCCGCCGACATGTCTGCTGAACTGAGCGTTGAAGATATTGAGGCGGCCCGCAACCGGGCCGCCCAACGCCTTGAGGAAGGCCTTCCGCCAGATGAGTACCAGAAGATGGCCTCAGAGCTGCGTCGGGCCGAGTTAGCACTCGATGTTGTCCGTAAGACCAGAAGCCGTGCAGGGACCGTCCGCATCGCTAGCAGGGCGGATACCAGCTTCGAAGAACAAGAAAGTTGACTATCGTCTTCCTGTAACCATAGTGATCCTAGATCACGACTACGCCCCGGAACGTTCGGGGCGTTTTGTTGTCTATTGCAATTCGATTCAGATACGCTAATATTTAGCGGAAGCGCGAAACTACCCGAGAAGGGACGAATGCATGGGCGTTTTTTCAAAGAATCTGGGAATCGACCTGGGCACCGTGAATGTACTGATCTACTCAGCGGGGCAGATTCTGCTCCAGGAGCCGACCATGGTTGCCTTGACCACGGACGAGGAGCAACCTGAGGTGCGTGCGCTCGGACAGGAAGCCCGCGATATGTGGGGTCGGCATTCCGAGGACATTACCATTGTGCAGCCACTGAAAGATGGCGTCATCGCTGACTATGAGGTAACGGAAGCGATGCTCAGCTACTTCATGCGGAAGATCAAGGGACGGGGATGGTTCCGTCGCCCGGCGGTCATGGTCTCGGTGCCCTATGGTGTCACCAGTGTGGAAAAACGCGCTGTTCACGAAGCCGCACTGCAGGCCGGTGCCCGCGAGGCATTCTTAATCCACGAGCCGTTGGCTGCCGCCATCGGGGCCGGCTTGCCGGTCCATACGCCAGCCGGTAATATGGTCCTCTCGTTGGGCGGGGGCGTGAGTGAAGCGGCCGTGGTGGCCATGGGGGGGATTGTGGCGGCCTCTACCGTGCGGGCGGGCGGCCAACGCCTGGATGACGGCATCATCAACTACGTCCGGCGCAAGTATAGCCTCATCATCGGCGAGCCAACCGCCGAAGCCGTCAAGATCCAGATCGGCGCCGCTGTTGAGCAGCCTCAAGAGCTATCGATGGAGATCCAGGGACGGGACCAGGTCGGAGGCTTGCCACGGACCATCACTATCACTACCAGTGAAGTGGTAGAAGCGTTGCAGGAGCCGCTGATAATGATCGCCAATGTTGCGCGCCAGACACTCGAAAAAACGCCTCCGGAGCTGGCTTCGGATGTCATTGATCGAGGGATCGTCCTGACTGGCGGCGGCGCATTGCTGCGCGGGATTGAGGAGTTTATTACCCAGCAGACTAGCGTGCCAGCCTATCGTGCCGAGGCACCGCTGATCGCAACGGCGGCAGGCGCCGGGCGCGCCCTCGATAATCCTGCCTTGTTACGTGGTGTTATTGAACGAATGTCATGAACGATCGACACGCTCCGCCTCAGGCATGGCCGGCCCCAGCGCTGGCTACGACTTCCGGCTACTGGTCAACGCCTGAGACCTGGCCAGGGACTTCTGGTGCGGCGCCAGGATTGCCTTCATGCTGATCGAGATAGAATGTCATATGCTGCAGTTCTATCACCGGGTCAATGTACTGAACGCGAATGTGACTGGGGACAATCAAGGTGATCGGGGCATAATTAAGTATGGCCTGGATGCCGGCCTCCACGAGCTGTAACGCCACTGGCTGGGCGTGCTCAGCCGGCACCGCCAGCATGGCGATTTTGATATTCAAGGCGCCAATTACCTCGGTCAGTTTTTCCATCGGATGCACCACCAGATTGTTCTCTAGTGGTTCGCTTATCTTCTCAGGATCATTATCAAAGACAGCAGCAACCATGAAGCCACGGGCCTTGAAGCCGCGGTAATGCGCCAGCGCATGGCCAAGATCACCAGCGCCCACCACCGCCATCGGCCATTGTCGGTCCACATGAAGAATATGCTGCAACTGCTGCTGCAGTGTCTGCACGTGATAGCCCGTTCCCTGCTTGCCAAACCCTCCGAACCATGCTAGATCTTTACGGATCTGGGCCGAGCTTATACCCAGATATTGGCCCAACTCGCGCGATGATGTTACGTCTCGCCCTGACTGAGCCAATTGAGTGAGTGCTCGAAGATAGATAGGGAGCCGGCCGATTACGATATCCGGGATGTCCGATGAGGCCATGGGTACCGCTACCTCGCTTTCATTGATGCAAACGTATACTAATCATAGTCCAGATCAGTCTTCTAACAGCAAGCCCGCTATAGCCTATATCACACGAAAAGGAAGTAGAAGAACCGCTTGAAAGCAGCGGTCTCCAAACTCCTCCCGGCCAAGTGAGGGAGAGTTAGGTTGGACCTTAGGCAGACCGGGCGATAACGTGCCGAGTTTAGCGGAAACGATTACGAAAAGCCATAATTAATCTGATGATTGAACCGCCCCCTGCCATAGACAAACGCACTGCGATCCTATCCTCAACATCAACAGCGCTAGATGTCGTTGTCCAACTCGGTACCAGGACGGGGTGAACCAAGGCGCTGGCTGACTTTCTTGCCGCCACCCAGCGCGACCGAGCGCTGGTATGCAGCCCAAACCGCACGTGAGACTACCGTCCGAAAGCCGCCTTTTTCCAGATGATAAAGCGCCTCCGCAGAGGTCCCGCCCGGGCTTGTTACCTGGTTGCGCAACGACACCAGGTGCTCGTCGGTAGCCCGGGCGTACAACACCGCCCCCAACGCCGTCTGGAAAACTAGCTTGCGTGCGATCCGCCGCGAAAACCCGAGATGGACTCCTGCATCGACCATCGCTTCCATTAGCATGAAGAAATACGAGGGGCCGGTCCCACTGAGGGCCGTCGCCATATCCAGATTGTCTTCGTGGTCAACATAGACCTCCTCGCCAAACGCCTGAAGGATTGCCCTGGCCTGGGAGCGCTGCTGCTCTCCGACGGCTTGTGTTGCCGTCCAGACTGTAATGCCTTCGCCAATCTTCGCGGGTGTATTGGGCATCGCGCGGACCATCCGTTCGTTGCCAAAACGCGCCACGAGATGGCCTAGCGATACGCCGGCGGCAATACTGAGGACAAAATCGCAGTGCTCTGCCCCTGTCTCTGGCGGTGCGGGAAGCACTTCATCCAAGATTTGAGGTTTAGCGCTCAGAACCAACAGGTTAGCTTCACGTGCGGCTTCGCGGTTATCCGTCGTCGTCCGGATATTGTACCGGGCGGCGAGTTCGCGTGCGCGTTCCTCGCGTGGGCCAGCCGCAATAACTTGCTCGGGCAACATGATCTTCTGGTCAATAATGCCAGCGATCATTGCTTCCGCCATCTGCCCGCTTCCTATAAAGGCAATTGTCTTGTTTTCAAACATCGCGCTTCCTCAACATCATCGAAGCCATCAAGTAATTAGATCGCACAACCTCACGAAAGGCTGATCGTCAACCGCGGACCATCGTAGCTCAGTAGATAGAACGCCCGCTGGCGTTCTTCATAAACCTCATAGATGAAATCAGTAATCACATAACCGTTGGGCATAATTGTCAACAGCGCATCGCGGATATGCTGCTGCCATGTCCGTGCTAGGGCCTCATCTGCCAGGGAAATCGCTGCATAATCTGCAGGCACTTCGATCAAAAACATCGAATTCCCGGGAACCATTACAAGTTCACTGAATGGCCGGACCAGATCAGAGTCCGAGACGACTTCGGATGGATTGAGGATCGGTGTCCCTGCATCAAGGTACTGGCCCAGGCCAAGATTGCCTCGCTGGCCAAACAGCCTTTCCTCAACACGATTATGGGTAACCCACCATTCCGCCAAGCAACGGTCAGTTGTCAGCGGCGGGACAATAGCATCGTGTGCCGGTACGCCGTAGAAATCCGGGCTGAAGCGCTTCACGATAGCACCGAGCTTACGGATGAGTAGATAAGCCTCACGGCTTTCAAGTGGATCGAACGCGTATGTGACGAGGCGGATTCCCTGTCGGATTGCAATATCTCGTAGCCGCAGTGCCATCTGGGTTGCTACACCGGTGCCACGATAGTCAGGATGGACCGCAATACGATCCAGCACGAGCTTCAAGTTGGCCATTGCTGGCCGATGTGGGTCACGTGAATCAGTTCCCAGAAACGCGATAAGAAAGCCGACAAGGAGCTTGCCTTCAAATGCGGCCAACACCTGCCCCCCATTGCGAACGAGATCCACCAGGGTATAGAAAGGGATCTGCCACTCATTCTGGTCCCCACAGATCAGCGATTGGAGATCCATCACCCAGGCTAACTCATCGGCACGGGTTAGGGATCGGATTGAAACATCATCAGCATGCACAGGAAATTCTTCCAATCAGCCACTATAGCTTTCGACAGAACAGTGAGATCAAAAACGGATCCCGGGGCGGCGGCGAAAAACAAACCGCAGCAACTCCAGGCTGTAGCGGCGATGCGGCATATACGTCAACAGCGTATCCTCAAAGCGGACCGGGCGAACGCCAGTATAGTGGTATAGATTGCCCAGCTTTGCGGTCCGGTTGGCTGCAAACAGGTCAAACCACTGGGGCGTCACGGGCCAACGCGGAAAGAGAAGATTAGCCAAACGGTTCAGTCCACGCAAGACGTAGGGCGGCAGCGACACTGTTATCCGCCTGATCCCCGTAACCCGCATCACAGTCCGGCTCATCTCACTTAGCGACACGTACTCCCCTCCGCCAATTTCCACCGTTTCATCAACCAGATCCGTCGCCTCCAGGCTATTGACAAGGGCAGCGATAAGATCATCTATATGTATCGGGTGCAAGAGGTTTTCACCCTGCCCCGGCAAAAAGAAGAATATCGGATTCACCCGCATGACCATAGCAAGATTGTTGGCAAAGTGATCATCGTTACCAAACACAATACCGCTACGGAAGATCGTATAGGCAATTCCCCCCGCACGGACTAGTTCCTCGGCCTGGCCTTTAATCCGCAGGAGCGTATATGCTGACCCTGGCTCGGCACCAAGATGGCTGAGGAAGATCAAGCGCCCTACCCTAGCGGAGCGTGAAGCAGTGACAACCTGGCGGGTACCAACAAGCTCAACATGTTCCAGATCACGCTGATTGCCCCACCATTGCGCGCCTGCCAGGTGGAATACCGTATGAACCCCTTGCATCGCACGAAAAAGCGACTCGCCATGAAAAACACTCCCTTCCGCGACCTCCGCTTCGCCGGCGTCAGCCCAGGGCCAGGCTTGGCCTCGTCGCTGGTAACGCGCGGCCACCTGTGGGGGAACCAGAACCCGCACTGGAAGTCCGGACCGTAGTAGCTGCGTGACAAGGTGGCTTCCAATGAACCCGGTGGCACCTGTTACGATGATCATCCATACATCTCCGGCGCCGCATTATACGTGCCTGGACCCATTTCGACAACACAAAGCTTTAGACCCTTGGGTTGGGCGCCGCCCAAGAGTAGGCCCAGTCAAACCATCTTGTAGGCTTGTCCCAAACAAGGATCTGCTATATCGAGGACATCGTGAATAGCCCGATTCCGTCCAGCGATGCCAGCCCACCCAGGATTAAGACAAGGG
>JAADYW010000168.1 GCA_010092845.1 Chloroflexota bacterium | reverse complement strand
TATGTGTATAAGAGACAGGAAACGGTCACCGCAACGCTAACTCCGACACCGACCGTCACTGAGACGGGTGCTCCCAGTCAGACTCCGACAGCCACACCTACGACGACACTTACGCCAACGGTCACGTTGACGGAAACCGTCACCCCAACACCAACGGAAACGATCACGCCCACCGAAACCCTAACGCCGACGGTCACGGCACCTGAAGACCCGAACCAGACTTCGACACCAACCCCAACCCCGACAGTGACCGAGACCCTGACACCCACGCTCACCGTCACGCCCACCGCGACGCTGACCCACACGCTAACATCCACAGTGACGCCCACGCAGACCGCCACACCCACATCGACACCGACCGCGACTGTTACGATGACGGTTACCCCAACCCCAACTCTGACACTGACGCCTACGGCCACACCCAGCCCAACAGTGACACCGACGCCAACAATCACGCCCACCGAAACCGTCACTCAGACCCCCACTGTGACGCCAACGGTCACGCCGACAGACGTCGATTATGTCATCTACAATCATGCTGCTGCGATGCTCGATCTCGTCAATCAAGAACGGTGCGCCGCCAGCTTGCCACCGCTGACCCTGAGCACCGAACTGAACACGGCGGCGACCAATCACAGCATTGACATGGCATTGAACGATTTCGTCAGCCACACCGGCTCGGACGGCAGCACACTTTCGGAGCGCGCGACTACTGCGGGCTATAGCCCGATTCTGGCAATCGGTGAGAACGTTGCTGCGGGGAATTCGACAGTCAGTGCAACCTTTACCCAGTGGTGGAACTCGCCCGGCCACCAGGACAATATCATGGACCCCAACTACCTGGAAATGGGTCTTGGCCATGTCTATCGAGACGGGACAACCTACGGCTACTACTGGACCCAGGTGTTTGGCAATCGTGGCACGACACCGGTAACGTGCGAATCGCTCGGCTATTGATCCGCACGCTATCTCCAGACTGGCGATTTCTGAATCGCGCACTTTGCCCATAATGATGCGACAGGGCTAGCGTGACCCCGCCCCGCCGTGTTAGAATGCTGCGCTTGTTGGCGTGCATACATCCCCCGGAGCAATCCGTTCATGGAGCCCGATAGCAACACCCTGCGGCCAGGTCCACCGCCCATCCCAGGAGATCAGAGCGGCCTGGACATGCCAACCGCCGTGCCCGACGCGGCTGATGAGGACAACACGCGCGAGAAAATCGGTGTCGCGCGTGCCAGCGGGATTATTGCGTTGGGCAACATCACTAGCCGTGTTTTGGGCCTGGTCCGCGAGATCATTCTGTCTCACCTGTTTGGTGCTGGGATCGCGGTAGATGCATTCAAAATCGCTATCATCGTGCCGCGCAGCCTTTATGATCTCCTTATCGGCGGGCACGTCAACTCGGCGCTGATACCCGTGATGAGCGACTACGCCAATCGTCAGGACCGGCGCGAGCTTTGGGAATTGGTCAATGCCCTGCTCGGAATCGTGTTGATCGGGCTGCTGGGGCTGGTGTTAACCCTGGAGCTGCTGGCGGAGCCGATTGTGCGATTGGTCGCCAGTGAAGAGGCGTCATCGCAGACATTGCGTGAAGCAACTGACCTACTGCGTATCACGGCGCCAGCGTTGCTTTTCCTGAGCCTTTTTGCCGTGCTCTCCGGTTTGCTCTATGCACTCAAGCGCTTCACCCTGCCCGCCTTTGGTGCCAGCGTCTTCAACCTGATGATCGTGACGATCACCCTACTATTTGCCGACGAGATCGGGATCACAGCCGCAGCCCTCGGATGGCTCGTTGGCGCGGTCGTGCAGGTTGGTATTCAACTCCCGCAACTGCGCCATGCCCGCATCCTGCCACGTTTCCGGGGTGTTCTGAAGCACCCCGGCGTGCGCACAATTGGCTTGCTGTATGCACCAGTGATGTTCTCGCTATCGCTGGATGTCCTCATTAACCGACCCTTCAGCTACAATCTCGCCTCACGGACTGGCGAGGGCAATATCAGCTACATGGATTGGGCCACCACATTGATCCAGTTCCCCCATGGGTTGGTTGCCACTGCCATCTCAATCGCGGTGCTGCCAACCCTATCCCAGCAGGCGAGCGCCAGCAAGGAGACAAATCTTGGGGCCTACAAAGACACGCTAAGCTTTGGTCTGCGGCTGGCAACCGTGCTGATTCTGCCCGCCACCGTTGGTTTAATGGTGCTGGCGACGCCGGTAGTCGCCCTGATCTTTGAGCACGGTGCTTTCACCGCAAGTGATACGGAAGTAACCACCCAGGCCTTGCGTCTCTATCTGGTGGGGCTGCCATTTGCCACCATTGATCTACTCCTCGTCTTCGCCTTCTACGCACGCCAGGACACTGTGACCCCGGCCCTCATCGGCCTCCTGGCGCTCATTGCCTATATGATTACTGCGGTGGCCTTGCTACCTTATGTGGGCTTCCTGAGCTTGATGATTGCTGATTCAGTCAAACACATCCTCCACAGCAGCATTTCTGGCTGGCTTCTATGGCGACGCGTCGGCGGCTTGCGCGGCCAAGCCTTATTGACAACGGGAATTAAGACGCTGGCCGCAGCCCTGGTAATGGGCGCCTTCACCGCAGCCGCCCTCTATGGCCTGAGCCAAATCGTATCCGCCGCCACGCTGCCAGGCGAGCTGATCCATGTCATCGGTGCCGGCGGCAGTGGTGTGGCCGTGTTCCTGGCGGCAGGGTACTGGTTACGTATCCGCGAACTGCACTGGGCGATAGGATTCTTTCGCCAACGCCTGACTCGCACATAACCTGACGCCTGGATACAATTCCCACCAGTATTTGTACTCTACCTACTACCAAAGGGAGATTGGCGTAATGGAGCTACAGAACGCAGTGGCCATCGTGACAGGTGGCGCCTCGGGGCTTGGTGGTGCATGCGTGCGGCGCTTTGCCGGCAAAGGCGCCCGTGTCGTCATCGCTGATGTGAATTCCCAGGCTGGCGAGGCATTGGCCAATGAACTCGGCGAGATGACACGCTTCGTCAAGACCGACGTCTCGAGCGCCGATGATGCACAGGCCTGTATCGAAAGCGCTCGCCAGGCGTTTGGCGGTGTGCATATCCTGGTTAACTGTGCCGGAATTGCGACCGCGGAGCGGGCCGTCGGTCGCGAAGGACCCCAACCGCTCGAGCACTTCAGCAAAGTCATCCAGGTGAATCTGATTGGCACGTTCAATATGGCCCGGCTGGCGGCAGCCACAATGATGGAGAACGATCCCAATGCCGAAGGTGAACGCGGCGTCATAATCAACACCGCCTCAGTGGCGGCATTTGACGGCCAGATCGGGCAAGCAGCTTATGGAGCCTCCAAAGGTGGCGTGGTTTCGCTGACGCTGCCGCTGGCACGCGAATTCGCCAAATTCGGCATCCGGGTGGCCACCATCGCGCCGGGACTCATGGACACGCCCATGCTGGCTGGGCTGCCCGAGAAGGCACGGCAGTCACTCAGCGAGCAAGTACCATTTCCGCAGCGCCTTGGCCACCCAGACGAATATGCCCACCTGGCCAATTTCATCATCGACAATACCCTGCTCAATGGCGAGGTCATTCGCCTTGACGGGGCAATCCGTATGGCGCCCAAGTGAGCAGATAATGACGGGTCCACTTTCCACACTCAAAGTACTGGATTTCACGACCTTATTGCCGGGACCTTTGGCAACAATGTATCTGGCTGATCTGGGCGCCGATGTCATTCATATCGAGGCGCCCAATCGCCCTGACCTGCTGCGACTACAGCCGCCCTTTCTTGATGCCGATGGCCAGGTCTCCGCTTCCTATGCCGCTCTGAACCGTTCCAAGCGTTCGCTAGGGCTCAACTTGAAACACCCTGACGGGCCCGCAATTGTGAAGCAACTCGTGAAGACCTATGACATCGTCATCGAACAATTCCGGCCGGGTGTGATGGACCGGCTGGGAGTCGGTTATGAGCAACTGCGCGAGGCCAATCCTGCGCTGATATATTGTGCGATCTCTGGGTACGGCCAGGAAGGCCCCCTGGCTCAACGCGCCGGACATGATCTCAACTATCTGGCGCTATCTGGACTGCTGAGCTACTCCGGCCATCCGGATACGGGACCGCACCCCCTGGGCACCCAGATTGCTGACATCGGCGGGGGTACATTCGGGGCGCTGGTGGCGTTGTTGGCCGCGGTAATCCATCGCTATCACACCGGCGAAGGCCAGATGGTCGATATCTCGATGCTGGATGGCGCTATCGCCTGGAACGTGCTGGCTGGCTCGGACTTTCTGGCTGGCGGGGATGTACCCACCTACGACAGCCTGCTCTTGAATGGCGGGAGCCAATATCGTTGCTATGAAACCGCCGACGGACGCTATCTCGCAGCGGCGCCGCTCGAGCCGCACTTCTGGCAAGGATTCTGTGAGGCGATCGATCGACCTGACCTCATTGGCAAGCTCAGCCTGCCGGGATCTCCCGAAATGGACGCATTACAAGCTGAGATTGCGGAGACGATCAAGACGCGGAGCCTGGCCGACTGGCAGGAGATCTTCGCAGCGCGTGATGTCTGCGTTGAACCTGTGCTTAGCCTGGACGAGATGGCGGGCCATCCGCATACGCGGGCCCGACGGATGATTGTCGATGTCGATGGGCCTGCAGGTCGTGTTCGGCAGCTCGCCAATCCGTTACGCTTCTCAAAAACTTCCCCCTCGTACCGGCATTACGGCGTTCCTACTGGCTACCATAGCCATGAGATTCTGGGGGGGCTTGGTTATGAGGAGGCCCAGATTGAGGCGCTGGCCGAGGCCGGCGTTATCGGCTAACTGCGGCTTCGATCCAGCCACAAGCGCTCGAAAACACGGCGCAGTATGGCCCGAATGCCAACCCGTTGCTTCCGGCGAAATGCGCGTATCGATTGCGTTAAGCGAGCAGAGCCACTGCCGTAGTGCGCCTTGAGTTCGCGATGATGGCGTGTGACCCAAACGAAGAAATCACCCGAGGTGCGATCTGGAAACATGTCCAGCAGACCTTCGCGCGCAATAATCTGCACGGTTGTCTCATAGACCATATCATACCAGGCCGTCACCGCATCTTCATAGGAGATGTCCGCCTCATCGATGCGGCTCAAGACATCCTGGTAACCAGCGATCTGTGCCAGAAGATCAAGATAACCGCCTGGCAGGGTAAACGCGATATGATGTTGTGGACGCAGCTCATCTAGCCGGCTCCGGGACAAGAACTCCTGGCGCTCAGCCTTGAGCAAGAGGTCATCGATGCCCGTATCACCAACATCGGCCAGAGGTACATTGTATTCCCATACATAAGCTTCGATATCGGGATTACCCAGTTGACGCACAACAGAAACGCGATGGTTACCGTCTTTGACAAAGTAGCTGCCACCAACCTTGAAGACTTCGATCGGCGGCACACCGCCGCTATTGGGATTGAGATAGGCAGCGGCCACCTGCTTCCAGCGTTCCGCGTCGATCTGGCGCGTGGGCAGAAATGCCCGTGCGAAATCCTGGTAGCGTCCAACGCTCCCGATGATTTTATCTAAGGGAATGGATTGCACGCCCCGATATATGGTATTGGTTAGGCGCAGGCGACGTCCAATCTCGTCGAAGCTACGGATACGATCTTCGTGTCCAGAGCCAAGCGAGGAAAAGAGCTTCGCCCAGAAGGCCTTGCGCCGGGCGCGGTGCCACACACGATCTGCATCGAGACGATATTTATTGACCATGTTGTGTTTCCCCCTAAGTCACTAACTGCCAGCTAGACCAGTATTTCACCCCCATCTACATTCAAGATTGCACCCGTCACAAAATGATTCGTCGCCAGGAAAATGCAAGCCTGTGCGACATCGTCCGGATGTCCGGTGCGCCGCAGCGGTAGCCTGTCTTCAAAATGAGCCCAGGCATTCTCATCGGCCCCGGGCGGGGGTAATACTGGGCCTGGCACCACCGCATTGACACGGATATTGTGTGGCCCCAGGCTCAAAGCACTGACTCGTGTCAGCATAATAACACCAGCTTTTGCAATACTATGGTGGGGGCGAGATTTCCAGGGCCGTAACCCACCATTGTCGGCAATGTTGATGATTGTACCCGCCGACTCCGATGCAATCATCAAGCGCGCCGCATGCTGGCTGCAGAGAAAAGGACCCGTCAGGTTCACACCGAGCGCCTTCTGCCAGGCGGCATACTCGATGTCTAGAAAATCATCTTTAAGATAGTTGGCCGCGCTATTGATCAGCACATCCAGGCGCCCAAAATGGGACTGCACGGTGGCAAAAAGCCGCGCAACATCGTCTGGAGCGGATTGATCGGCCTTGACCACCAGAGTTCGCACACCCAACGCTTCGATGTCACGCGCTGTCTGCGCTGCGGCGTCATCCGAGGCATGGTGGTGGATCACCAGATGGGCGCCCTGGCGGGCAAAAGCCAGCGCAATTGCCCGCCCTACTCGGCGCGCAGATCCGGTTACCAGGACGACTTTGCCATTGAGATCTGCTTCCATGGTCATTGCTAGCGTGTGAATAGATTCTTCAAGATGAACCACAGATTCGCCGGGCGCTCGGCCAGGCGGCGCATAAAATAGGGATACCATTCGGTGCCATAGGGGATATAAACCCGCACCTGGTAGCCCTGATCCACCAGATCTTGCTGCGTCTGGGTCCGAATACCATACAGCATCTGGAACTCAAACGCATCAGCGGGGACATTGTTCTCTTTGGCATAATCTAACGTCTCATTGATGATCTTGGGATCGTGGGTCGCCACCTTGAGATAGGCGCCCGTTTCGCGGTTCTCGGGCTTCATGTATTCTTTGGTGATACGGATAAAGCTGGCGTCGACATCGGCTTTGTCCGGGAAAGCGACGGTGGCGGGCTCCTTGTAGGCGCCTTTGCAGAGCCTGATCACGCCGCCTTCCTGGGCCAGCGTTTGCATATCCGCTTCGCTCCGTCGCAGGTAAGACTGGATAACCGTGCCGATGTTGTCGAAATCCTTGAGCAGATCGCGATAGATGCGGAGGGTGGCATCTACATAGTCAGAGCTTTCCATATCGATGTTCACACTGGTGCCAATCTCGCTCGCCTTGGCCAGAATACGCCGCATGTTATCGACGCACAACTCCGCAGAGACATCTAGACCCAACTGGGTCAATTTCACAGATACGTTGGCATCAAGCTGGTGATGGTATATTGCATCGAGGATCTCCATGTAGTCATCCGTGGCGCGAATCGCCATTTCCCGATCTTTTACACTTTCGCCAAGATGATCCAGGGACACCATCATACCCTTCTGGTTCATCTCCTTTGCTGCGGCCACCGCTTGGTCAACTGTTTCACCAGCAACAAAACGGTGCGCAGCACGACGTGCCAGGAAAAAATTCATCACGATTGCGCGTGCCCATCGTGCTGAAGACAGGTAGAGTAGAACTGACCTCAACATTTCTGAAACTCTCTATCCATTCTCTGATTTTGAATGACTTGAAAGACATACGTGATCTCTACTGCAATCCTTACCAATCTGGCCGCGCGAGGCCCACAAGCCACGTCCCCGTCGCCAGACCAACAACCGCGAAACCAGCGCGGTCGAATTGCCATACGGAGTTTTGACCGGTAGGTCAAGACTACTCGCCCATACCCGGCAAGAAGACCCCAAACGTGCTGCCGTGACCTTTGACGCTCTCGAAGAAGAGACGGCCATTCACCAGACGCATGCATTCAAAAGCGATTGGGATGCCCATCCCGTATCCCTTGCTATTGGTTACCAGTGGATCATCGCCGCGAAACCATAGCTCGCCCAGTTGATCCAGTTCCTCGGGTGTCATGCCAACCCCGTTATCCTGGACGATAACCTCAAGGCCGCCTTCCACCGGGCGGGCAACAACCGTGATATGTCCCCCTTCCGGCGTATACTTGATTGCGTTCTCCACCAGCTTGACCAGCGCCTGCTTCGCGCGATTGCCGTCGAGATTGAGCAGCGGGAGACCATCTGGCACATCAAAAATCAGTTCGTGGCTTCGCTCAGCCGCCAGCTCAACGACCTGCTTCTCAACATCCATCAAGATGTTCTTGGCCAGGTCCATCTTGTTCTCAGCACGGATCCGCCCGCTTCGCATCTTGGTCAGGTCACTGATGTCAGCGACGAGTCTCTCCATACTAATCACATTGTTTCGGATGGTGGAAACGAATTGACCCTGCATGTCATTGAGATCCCCCACCACGCGTTTATCGAGCATATCTGCATAGCCACGGATGCTGGTCATTGGTTTGCGGATCTCGTGGACCATAAAGGAGATAAACTGCGTGTAGTTCGTCCCGTCTTCAGACCCTGATGCAGAAGCCAGGGCCGAATCTCCTTCGGATGCGCCTCCGTGGCCATCCAGTGCCCGGTTCAGAAGTTGAACAATCTCATTGAGACTGTTGCGCATGGAGCCTTCGGTATGGAGTTGCAAGTCCTTGGCCAACATCAGGGCCGTGTGAAGAGGCTCATGATCTACCATTATCTTGATCTCCCCTCAGTAATATGGGTGTTACTTGGCTATTCTCGAAAATGCCAGAAGCGTTCAGCATAAGCGACTTCGATCGCATTGCCCACCGATTGCGCATAGCTGCGTACGCTTGTCGCCATCTCCGACGGGCCGCTCCAGAAGGTCGTAATCTGAGAGCGATATTTCGCGATTGCTTCGATTTTCGCATTCAAGTGTTCCGCTGCGAGCGGAATCGTTCGCGCAGCTACCGGTGCCGGCAGTGTTTGGATTGCCAGCTGCACCGCTCCTGCACCTGAGAGCCGTCCTTTCTGACCAGCATGAGCGAAATTCACCTCATCGGTCTCAGCGCTATAGGGATACTCCTCATAGAACCACATTTCGGCAGGCGGCTGGCCAATGGCCGCGCGCAATGCCAACAGGCGCACGATCTGGTGATCTACATGATTGCCAGCACTGAGCGGCATATATATAGTGGCACCGGCTGGCCATATCCACTCACTGACATCGGTATGCTGGAGCGGGTCATCCAGATGCACGTCGCCAAAGATCGCATCATCGCTGGGATACAGCACGGTCCCGTCCGCGCCGACGCGGTAGATACAATCCACCCAATCACCAAACCAGATATTCCCAACACCAAGCCCGCTCAGGGCATCTCGATCCTCACGACGCCGCGCAACAAACGGCTGGTTGCCTCGATCCCAACGCCGATGAATGCGGTCTATCAGCGGGCTGGCAGGCAACGGTAGCGGTGGATCAGCCGCCATTAACGTCCATACTTCGATAGACTCGCCACGCGCGACAAGCTGAACAATAAGTCCGCCGCAGCTCAAAACCACATCATCGGGATGTGGCGAGAGAAAAAGATGATAGCCCATCCGCCCCAAGCCCTCAGCTTTGGCCTGCCTCTGTCGGCGCAGCCTCATCAGTAAAAACACCCAATGTAAAGGTAAATCGACTACCTTTGCCGGGGGCACTGTCGATGTCCAGCTGGCCTTTCATCAGCTCAATCAAATTCCGGGTAATCACAAAGCCCAGCCCCGTACCCGATTGGTTTGCAACGTGTTCGTTGTCATCAAAGCGCACGAACTTCGTTCCGAGGCGGTTCAATTGTTCGGGTGTCATACCAATCCCGGTATCCTGAACGGCGATTTTCACACCACCGTTCTCGCGTTGCGCAGAGAGCGTTATGGTCCCGCCGTCGGGTGTGTACTTATAGGCATTGCTCAATAGATTGACCATCACCTGCACCAGGCGAACAGGATCGGCCATCACAGGCGGCAGGTCCCTACTGATTTCTTCCACAAAAGTATGACCACGTGCCTCAATCTGTGCTGAGACACCATCTTTGGCTTCTTTCAGCGCCTCATAGAGATCAACTGAACGCAGATCAATCTTCAATTGGCCGCTCTCGATACGGCTCACATCGCTGAGGTCCTCGACCAATAGTTTCATACGCTCGACATTGTTGATGATAGTCTTGATGAACTCCTGCTGTTGTGCATTCAGCTCCCCGATGGTGCTCAGCATGGACGCGTAGCCGCGGATGCTCGTCATCGGCACCTTCAGCTCGTGGGCAACAACACTGACAAATTCGGTCTTGGCCTGATCGGCTTCTTTAACCGCCGCATATAAGCGTCCATTCTGTAGGGCAATGGCAGCGCGATCCGCCATCCGCGACACCAGCGCCTGGGCATTGCCATCAAACGCGTTCTCGCGATTGGCCGAGAAGAACATCACCCCAATGACTGCATTTTCCAGGCGGATGGGCACACAGAGGATCGTCTGCGGCGACTCTGCGCCCGGTGAAGACAGCTGCAAAGCGGCCTTTTCCGTCTGTAGAACCTGGGCGATAAGGGGCTGGCTGAGTGGCAGTTCCTTTGTCTTGTAGAAGACGTCCTGCTCGCCAAAGCTGGCCATCATCCGGATCACCTGCTTATCCGTTTGCACAAACCCCAGGCTCGCGGCCTCAGCGTTGCACAGCCGCGACGCCCACTCGAGGGTTAATTGCATCGTCTTCTCGGGATCAAGCGATTCGTTAAGTTGGCGGTCGATCCACTGGAGGATCTGGAGCTCCTCCAGACGTGCTTGGAGCTGGGCATCCGTTTCGGAGTACAATCGTGCGTTGTCTAACGCGACCCCGGCTTGCGACGCGAAAGCTTCAAGCGCTTCCAGATCCGGGTCCGCGAAAAGGCCGGTTCGAATGCGGTTGTCCACATAGATCACACCGATTGTCTGGCCCCGGGCCCGCAGCGGGCTGGCCATAATACTGCGCATAGAGTGCGCAATGATACTGGCCTGACCAGCATAGCGTGGGTCCTCCTGGGCATTAGTCGTGACGACGGGTTGGCCGTTTTCAAAAACCTGGCGGGTGATCGTCCGGCTGAACGCGATCTCGTTGTTGGCAAGCGTCTCCTGATCGAAATTGCGTGCCACGCGAACCTGAAGCTTGCCGTCGTCGTCCAGTAACATCAAGAAACCACGTTCTGCCCCTGTCAGTTGGATGATCGCATCCATCACCTGGTCGAGCACAGTCTGCAGATTCAGCGAGGAACCTATCACCTTACTGACCTCATAGAGTGCGGCAACACGCTGCTGCTCGCGGGTATCCTGGCGTTCGGTTTCTACATCCGCCAAAAGCTCCGCCAGAGCCGCCAGTCGCTGGTCAAAGTAGTTAGCATCTATCCGTCCCGTCCGCAGTTGCCGTCGCAGCAGCGTGATGTTCTGGCGGGCACTGGTCAATGCCAACTCAAGCTCTTGGGCCGTGCGTTGTGGTGGTTCACTCGTCATGATGCTTCACCGTTTGTTGATAATACTGGCAGTATTCGATAAGTGGACACTTCTCGCAGAGGGGTTTCCGCGCTTTGCAGATCTGGCGTCCGTGACGAATAATGTTCAGGTGCGCCGGATAGTATTCTGCGGCGGGGATAATTGCTTCGAGAATAGCGTGCGCCTTTTCGGCATTTATCTTATCATCAATCAGGCCAAGCCGCTTGGTGACACGATGCACATGCGTATCCACCGGGAAAGCAGGGATGTTGAAGGCAAACAAGAGGATGATTGCCGCTGTCTTCGGCCCTATCCCATTGATGGTCGTGAGCCAGTCCCGTGCTTCATCAACGGACATGTCGCGCAGGAAATCCAGCGAAATCTCGCCGCGCGCTGCCGTGACATATTGCAGCGCCTGCTGGATCCGCGGGGCTTTCTGCCGTGCCAGACCAGCCGGGCGGATTACCTCTTCAACCTCCGCTACCGGCGCATCGCGCACGGTTTCCCAATCAGGATACTTGTCCTTGAGGGCATAGAAGGCCCGGTCGCGGTTTGTGTCTGAGGTATTCTGGCTGAGGATGGTAGATACCAATTCATCCACCGGCGGCAAATGCTGGCGCCACTCCGGGAATCCGTACATTTCCATCAATCTGGCAGCGATTTTCTTGTAGTTGGCTTGCTGCCTGGCAAGTGGTTCTGGGTCGAGCAACGATAGTGGTTCTGCTGGCATGTAGCATCCTTGTTGTCAGATCACGAGGTGCTCATAGAGCAAATCGGGTGTTAACTCGGGGACGACGGACTCGCGACTGCGCAATGTTAGCATCGCTGCCGTTTTGCCGAGACGGATGGCTTCATCAATCTCAATCCCATTCAGAAGGCCAAAAATCACGGCCGCTGACATAGCATCCCCTGCGCCGGTAGCATCGACAATGGACGTTTTGCGCGCCTCGATATGTCCAGCGTGGGCGTGATCGGCATATGCAAGGCCGTGCTCACCGAGTGTGATGATCACCATCTGGACACCACTAGCAACCAACCGCTTGGCCGCGTTCACTGCAGACTCGGGACCGCCAATGGGATCCTCCATCCCACAGAGGGCATAAGTCTCGGATGCATTGGGCGTCACGAGGAACAACTGATCAAGATAGCCGCAGATCTTAGGCGCATGCGACGGCGAAGTCGGGTCCACACATAGGGGCACCCCGGCACGACGGCACATCGCGACGACGGTTTCAATTCCCTCGGGTGAAAGATTCAAGTCCGACACGACCATCCGGGCTTGCTCGAACAAGCCTGCGTGCTGCTCCAGATAGGCCGCATCGAGCCGGGCCATGATCTCGTAATCGCTCACAGCTACCATAAGGTCACCGTGATCGTCCAGGATCGCCACGTAGCTTCCTGTCCGCCCACCCTCAACCTGGAGCACAGCGGTTACATCTACGCCGGCCGCTGCGGCCTGGGCCATGATCAAATCGCCATAGGTATCGTCCCCGACAACGGTTAGTAGAACCGTTTCGATTTCAAGGCGGCCGAGATTTTCAGCAATGTTCCGACCCACGCCACCGAAACTATTGCGGATTTCACCCGGATTCGATGTTGCGAGTTGAGGGACGGCATGCGGATGCCCTTTGATATCTAGGCCAGCCGCGCCAATCACCAAAACATGACCGTCCGTGCGCATTGCAAAATCCTTCGGCCACAAGTGTCAAGTTCATTATGAGTTAATTGTGCATCAGAGGCATCTAAACGTCAATTTTTATTCCAGCTTCACGAGAAACCCGTTTCCTTTTTGGAACTTGACGTACCTGGTAATTCGATGTACATACAAGCCAGATGTTCGTCTGGAGACAGTACCAGCAGATGATTAAAAGTCAGCTAGCCACAGTTGATCAAGCCCTCACCGAAAACGACCTGCGAAAAGCCGAGGTTATGATTGCGCGCCTCTTGCGCAACGAGGGCCTTACCGGAGAAATGCGGGCACATATTCTGATCCGACGTGCCAAAGCACGCTTGCTGAGTGGGCGTCCCGACGATGCGCTTGAAGAAGCTGGAACCGTCTTGACTCTTCAAGCGGACTTCGAGGACCATCCCGAGGTGAAGGCATTACTCGGTGACATCTATTTTGCACGCTTCATGCTAGCTGAATTCGGTTTCGCTGACCGCAGCAACACAGATATGGCGAAGCAGTACTACAACGACATCATTCACAACTATCGGCGTTACAACCAGATTGGATGGGTGTATTACCAGCGCGGCCGTATCTGGCTTAGCGAAAACGCGGTTGATGACAGCATCGCAGACTTCGAAAGCAGCCTGCAGCAGGCACCAGACCCGCCATTCCTATACGCTTATTGCCACGAGCGCTTGGGATATGTCTATCTCTTCGAAAAGCGTGACCCTGAGGCCGCGTTGGTGCATTTCGACCAAGCAATCGCACACTATCCGCCGCAGGAGCCTGCTGGCTGGTTGGTCCAGGTGCATATTCTACGCAGCCGGGCCCTCCGGGAATTGCGCGCTTATGAAGACGCGCTCCGTGCCGCCCATGCTGCCCTCGAAGCCCTAGACCCCAACGCGCCTGACTATCGTCGGACTCTCACTGAAGCCCATCTCGCCATTGGAGAAGTCCTCGCGCTCATTCCTGGCCGCGAGGCAGAAGCGGTAGAACACCTCCTGCACTTTCTGCAAAACAGCAAACGCCCCCTCGGCGTGGATGTTACCTGGAGCCGCGTCTACGAGACGCTGGGGGAACTATCCGTAAAACTTGAGCGCTACGAACAAGCCATAGAAGCTTTTCAAGCGTCTTTAGAGTTCAATCCTTATCATCCGTGGGAAGTCAATGTACACTACCAAATAGCGCGATGCCATTACCGGATGCGCGCTTATGAGAAAACCATTTCGGCAATTGAGACGATGCGCGATGTCGCCAAACATGAAAACCAAGTCATCTCGGACTACCGCGTGTTCAACATGCTCGCGAATGCCCACTTCGCCCTCGAGCAGTATAGCAAGGCCGCTCAGGCTTACCGCCAGGCTTTTGAGCTGGCGCCAGCTAACGCCCCCAACCGCGAAAAGATCAAGTCCTACCTCCAGTTCGCCGAGAGGCGCGCCGTCAACTAATTGACCTGTTCCCAGCCTTCCCACGGATTGTAGGTGCAGGCATCGTACGCTTCACCCAGAATGATGAGATAGTCAACGGTACGGTCCGGATCCGGTTGGAAGACGATATTCTCGCTACTCACATCCAGCACCCGTTGGAACACCTCCAGGCTTCCACCTTTGGTTACTCCGGTATAGTCATAAATCATTGTCTCGGCTAGTGGTTCTTTGTCGTCCCGGGTACTAATGAAGGGATCAAATCCCTCCCAGGCCAGACGTTCCTGAGCCACCAGATCCAGGTACTCCTCGCCAGTACGGTTCAGGATCTCGACGCGGGGGCTCTCCTGATACAGGCGGTTCTGAGTGGGAGGTGTATAGAATCTGTTCAAGATGTCCTGACCTGCTGCCGGCTTGAGGACCAGCACGGACCCACCTTGCGGCGACTGAACGAATTCGACCTGGTCGGGCCCGATGAAGTGGCTTTCGATCATGTCGGGGGAGAGCTGGATTCCGATAGGCACCAGCGACAGAATCTGGTCCAAGGTGAGGTCAGTATCGATCGTATCCGAAAACGCATCCCAGAGATCTGGAATCCGGTCCCACATGGAGGCTGCATCAAAGCGGCGCCAGATGCCACGCAAGAGGATCTGGTGGCGTCGATTGCGGTCAAAATCGCTGGTAGTCACGCGCGAACGTGCATACCAGAGGGCTGTCTCACCATCCATGTGGTGCAATCCAGCGTCGATTGTCGTCCACTCCCAGTTGTCGTACTCAGTAGGGTCGAGATCAGGCGACTTCAGGCGATAGTCACTCAGCGAGCAATCAACGAGCATGTCGATACCTTCGACAGCATCGATAATGGTGCGAAACCCATCGAAGTTGACCCGCGCATACCCGTGGATCGGGATGCCAAGATTGTGATGGATCGTCTCCTTCAAGAGCGCGACCCCACCCCCAGGGAACCCGTCCGTTTCACCAAGATAGACCGCGGAATTGATACGCTGATAACTGTAGTTGGGAACGTATACGTAGAGATCCCGGGGAAGCGACAGCATATTTACGGTCGCGGTAGTCTTATTGACTGAGACAATGATGATGACATCCGTCCGCTGCGAAGGACGACCAGGTTGGTCATCGGTTCCCAGAAGCAGAATATTCAAGCGTTCATAGTCCCCTTCGGGAAGCTTCGGCACCGGAGGCGGTGCGCCTGAGATCAGGGTAATTGTCGGTGAGGGCACGAGTGTGTCGGTGGGGGTATTCGTCGGCTGGCGAGTCTGGGTGCCTGTTGGCGTGACGGTTGATGTGGCGGAAGGCGTAAGCGTGGCGGTCGCGGTCGAGCTAGGCAATGGCGACGCCACTGTGACGGTATGCGTTGCCGGCGGTACCGGTGTTGCGGTGGCACGCGGCGTCACCGGGACCGCCGTTGCGGCTGCAACTTCTGTAGCTGGCACCGGGGTATCAACAACCTCTACGGACTTGGGTTCATCCTCAGCGGGTCCACAACTCGCCACCAATGCACCGATAACGATGGCAAGCAGGAGAAAGTAGGGGCGGCGCCAGCGCCAAATCGGTTTCAACATTGCATCTGCACCATAATCTAATAGTTATTTCCCATACAGAATGCATGGACCTACGTTGCAGTATACGGGATTCACACGGGCAGTACAACGCCGTAGTCAATACGGTTGTCCCACGCTACAATGGGCGCGGATAGAAGGAAAGTGCTAAGGTATTTGGATGACAGTATTACACATTATTGGGGGCGGCCTGGCCGGGAGTGAAGCAGCCTGGCAGGCTGCGCAGCGGGGCATCCAAACCCGACTGTACGAAATGCGCCCGAAGACCACGACGCCGGCACATGTCACTGACCGGCTAGCGGAGCTGGTCTGCAGCAACTCGTTGGGCTCAGACCTACCCGACCGGGCGTCGGGCTTGTTGAAGAACGAACTCCGACAAATGGGTTCGCTGCTAATTGCCAGCGCAACCCAGGCCGCTGTCCCTGCCGGCGGCGCGCTGGCCGTCGACCGTGACCGCTTTGCGGACCTGATCGAGGAAGCCGTCCTGGCTCACCCCAACATCACACTGGTACGCGAAGAAGTGCGCGCTATCCTGGATGAACCGTGCATTGTCGCGAGCGGGCCCTTGACATCTGAAGCGCTATCCCAGGACATAGCCCGCCTGACTGGAGAGGAGCACCTCTATTTCTATGATGCGCTAACACCGCTTATCGAGGCCGAGTCGATCGATATGACGGTTGCCTTTCGCGCTAACCGCTATGGCCGCGGCGAAACAGAAGATGGCGATTACATCAACTGCCCGATGACGCAGACCGAATATGAGCGCTTTGTGCATGAATTGCACCACGCTGAGCGGATTGAGTTGCGCGATTTCGAGCAGGAAGATCCCCGCTTCTTCGAGGGCTGCCTGCCTGTCGAGCAGATCGCCCATCGCGGGCCTGATGCACTCGCCTTTGGCCCCATGCGCCCGGTCGGCCTAACGGATCCACGGACCGGCAAGCGCCCCTATGCCGTCTTGCAGCTTCGACAGGACAACCTGGCCGGCACGTTATACAACATGGTGGGCTTCCAGACCAACCTGAAATGGCCGGAGCAACGCCGCGTCTTTCAGCTGATCCCCGGCTTGGAAAACGCCAGATTCGCGCGTCTGGGCCAGATGCATCGCAATACATTCTTGAATGCGCCGGCGCTCCTGCGACCCACGCTCCAGTTTCATACCCGCGATGACCTGTTTTTCGCCGGCCAGATCACAGGTGTGGAGGGGTATGCAGGAAACATCGGCACGGGCCTTCTGGCGGGCATCAACGCAGCGTGCTACATCAACGGCGGGGAACTCTGGGAACTTCCGCGAACAACCATGCTGGGTGCCCTGGCCTATTACGTCACGCACGCCGAAGCCAAGAACTTCCAACCAATGAAGGCCAACTTCGATCTGGTGCCCCCTCTGGAGAAGCGCATTCGCGGCCGCCAAGAACGCCGCCGCGCCTATGCAGAGCGCGCCCTGGCGGATCTTGGCACCTTTTTGAGTACACAAGGCACATCCGTTGCAGAAGAAAATCAGTAGTATAAACAAAGACTTAATGTATGATGAACTTATACTGAGCCTGGCAACAACCTGCCAGGACTTATGCGTTCAATCTGTATCCCCCAAAGTGAGTGAGCGGTAAATGATCAAGAGTGCAGAGTTTGCTGAACGAATGAAGAATCTCCCGGAATATCCCTTTGCCGCCCTGGGACGCCGCCTCCAGCGTCTACGGACCAGCGGGATGGATGTGATTCGCCTCGATATGGGGAGCCCAGACCTACCCCCGGCCCCCACCGTAATCGAGGCGCTGGCCCAATCGGCAGCACGCGCTGATACACATGGCTATGCCGGTTATCGAGGCACTGCGGAATTCCGGCAAGCCGTCGCTGAGTATTACGAGCGTCGCTTCGATGTGATGCTGGATCCCGAAACCGAGGTGTTGCCACTGATCGGCTCCAAAGAGGGCCTGGTCAACCTAACGTTGGCCGTTGTCGGTCCGGGTGATGTTGTCCTGGTGCCGAGCATGGCCTATCCGGCCTATGCAATGGGGGCGCGTCTAGCCGAGGCCGATGTCGTTGAGATGCGCATCAACCACGACAACTGCTATCTACCAGACCTGCGTGATATTCCCGACGGTGACCTCGACCGTGCCAAGATGTTATGGCTGAACTATCCCAATAACCCCACCGGGGCATTCTGCGATATCGACTACTACACGCATGTCGTCGAATTCTGCCGCCAGCACGAGATCCTGCTGTGTTCTGACAACGCCTACGCTGAGGTCGTCTTTGACGGCAATCCGCATGCCCCCAGTGCGCTACAGGCACCCGGAGCCAAAGACGTTGCCGTCGAGTTCATGTCGATGTCGAAGAGCTTCAACATGGCTGGTTGGCGCCTCGGAGCCGCCGTGGGCAACGCCGAGATGATTGAGGCCCTGCTGCGGGTGAAAAGCAATATCGACAGCGGACACTTCAAGGCAATCTACGATGCCGGGATCGTGGCGCTTAGAACCACTCCCCAAGCGTGGATCGACGCACGTAATGCGCATTACGCAGCACGACGCGACAAGCTCCTGGAAATCCTCCCCAGGATTGGCCTAGCAGTAGACGACATCCCCCGCGGCTCACTCTACATCTGGGCACACGTGTTGAACATGAGCGATACTGAGTTCACCGAGCGCACGCTCACCGAAACTGGCGTCTCTATCACGCCGGGAACTGTTTACGGTATAGATGGTGCCGGCTTTGTTCGCATTAGTCTCGGCATCAACGACGAGCGCCTTGACGAGGCAATCGAACGGCTGCTAGGATTATGGGCATAATATCGCAAGGAGCACGCCGATTTCAGACTCGTACATCCCCATTGATCGCCAGGTTGATCGCGCCTTCCTGGTTGCTGCCGATATACGCGCTGCGCGCCCCCTCCTTACAGTAGAGGATTCACTGCGCGAGCTGGCATTGCTGGCCGACACCGCCGGGATTGAGGTTGTCGGCCAGGTTACCCAGAAACTCAACCAGATCAACTCCGCTACGTTTATCGGGCCGGGCAAAGTCGAGGAAGTCAAGGCCGCGATTGAGGAGGCACAGGCGGACATTGTCATCTTCGACGATGAGCTATCGCCGCGTCACCAGCGCGAACTTGAGAAAGCCTTTGGTGAAAACATCCGTGTTATCGACCGTTCAGCGTTAATTCTCGACATCTTTGCTCAGCATGCAGCTACCCACGAGGGGCGTCTACAGGTCGAACTGGCACAATACGAATATCGCCTTCCGCGCCTCACCCGCCAATGGACACATCTGGCGCGGCAAGCCGGCGGCACTGGCGCACGCGGCGGGGCATCGGGCGTCGGCCTTCGCGGGCCAGGCGAAACCCAGTTGGAGGTTGACCGGCGCGATATCAGCCGTCGCATCAGCAAGCTCAAAGAGGAACTCGATGCCGTGCGGGCCCACCGCCAACGGCACCGCCAGCAGCGCGACAAGACGGGCATGCCGGTTGTCGCCCTGGTAGGTTATACCAATGCCGGCAAATCAACTCTGCTCAAGGCGCTTACGGACGCTGATGTCTATATTGCCAACCAGCTTTTTGCCACCCTCGACACCACAACGCGGCGCGTCACCCTGCCTGGCGGCAAGGAGATCCTGTTCTCAGACACGGTCGGCTTCATCCAGAAGCTCCCCACGACACTTATCGCTGCATTTAGAGCAACGCTTGAGGGAATCACGGAGGCCGATGTGGTGCTGCATGTCGTAGACTCGAGCCATCCCAATATGCGGCAGCAGGTGGAGACGGTTGAGGACACGCTCGCCCAGATCAATGTGCCCCGGATTCCACGCCTGTTGGTGATGAACAAGCTGGATCTACTCGAGGGCGACGCGCTACCTATCAACGAATACGACGAGCCGGATTATCACGGCGTCGTCGGCGTGTCGGCCCTGACCGGGAAAGGCATTGATACCCTTCTAGAACGGGTTGAAGACATCGTCAAGGAGTCAATGTTACTCCTCCGCGTCAGAATCCCTTATCAAGAAGGCGAACTGATCTCCCGGCTCCACACCTGGGGGGTTGTCGAAAGCGAAGAGCATACCGGGCAGGGCGTGATCATGGAGGTACGTATCCCCAAACAGGATGCATTTCGCTTATCGGCCTACCGTTTTGAGGAAGTTGAATAAGCGGGCCACCCGCAACACTCGGTCCGATTTGGTCAACTCAACCAATCCTCGTTGAGGGCGATTCCCAGTTCTGCTACACTCTTGGCAACAAGTCAATAAACTTCAAAGCGTTGATGGCGAAGAGTAGGTAACACCAGCGCAGTACAGAGAGCGGCCAAAGCTGAGAGTGCCGCCTGCCGCCGTTGCTGAAAGACACGCCGGAGCGCGAGGGTGAACGGTTGTTGAGTAACCCAGTAACCTGAGACGGGTACGCCCGTTATTGCGTAGAGTGTGGCCAGCACACTCGCAAAGGTCGTCTTCGCGAGAGGATGACAAACCAAGGTGGCACCGCGAGCGCGCCCCTCGTCCTTGGATGGACGAACGGGCGCGCTTTTTGTGTTCATAGTCCAGAGGTTTCTAAGGAGGCGAGTGTGTTGAGCCAGCAACGTATTTTGACCAGTGAGTTAGCCCAGCATGTGGGACATCGCGTTGTTCTCCAGGGTTGGCTACATAAGCTACGGCAACTCGGTGCGGTAAACTTCCTCGTTCTGCGCGATCGCGCAGGAATTGCCCAGGCCGTACTCGGCCCCGACGAGCTCGCAGCGCTACAATCCATTGCCGTCGAGTCAATCCTCGCCGTTGAGGGCAAGGTGATTGCGGCCGCAGCCGCGCCCGGTGGCTACGAGCTCCATGACGTCGTGATCCAGATCATCAACCCTGTAACCGAAGCGCCCCCGGTCGCCATCAATAAGAAACGAGTCAATGCGGCCTTGCCGACAATCCTCTCATCCGCAGTGGTTAGCTATCGTCACCCGTATCACCGTGCCATCTTCCGCCTGGGAGGGGGTGTAATGCACGGCTTTCGCCGGAAACTGCACGAACTTGCCTTCATTGAGATCCAAACGCCGAAGCTCGTCGGCTCCGCCACTGAGAGTGGCGCCAATGTCTACAGCGTTGATCACTTCGGCCAGACGGCCTATCTGGCCCAAAGCCCGCAGTTTTACAAGCAGATCATGGTGGGGGTTTTTGAACGTGTATATGAGGTAGGGCCCGTTTTCCGCGCTGAAAAGCATGCCACATCGCGCCATATCAATGAGTATGTGAGCCTAGACGCCGAATTCGGCTTCATTGAAGACCATTTCAGTGTCATGGAAATGGTCACAATTGTCATCGAGGCGATTCTCAGCCACTTGGCGACGTGTCACGCTGAAGATCTGGCACTCCTGGAGGCCGACATGCCCCAAGCCATCCACAGCCAGGACGGCAGATATTTCCCGTGGATTCACTTCCAGGACGCGCGCGCGCTCTTGGCGGAGGAGTTTGGGGCTACGGACACGGCGGGGGCCGTTGACCTCACCCCCGAACACGAGCGCCTGCTGGGCCAATGGGCGTTGAATGCGCATGGAAGCGATTTCTTGTTTGTAGTCGGCTACCCGATGCGCAAGCGGCCCTTCTATACCCATCCTGATCCGAGAGACCCCGTCCATAGCAATAGCTTCGACCTTTTGTTTCGCGGAACCGAACTCATCACCGGCGGGCAGCGCCTGCATCGCTACGCGGACTATCTGCAAGCCCTCGAACAAAGGGGCTATTCGCCAACAGATTTCACGCACTACCTCGATGCATTCAGATATGGGATGCCGCCTCACGGCGGGTTCGCCATCGGCCTTGAGCGCTTTGTTATGCAGCTCCTGGGGCTGGAGAACATTCGGCTAGCGACGCTCTTCCCACGCGACATCAACCGTCTGACACCCTAGACACAGGGAAACAAAAGCCACCCGCTTGCGGGGGCGGGTGGATGAATAGGTCCGACATCAATGTGTATTGAGCGGTAATCCCAGGAATTTACTCGATAAATGGGAGATCGTATACGGGCGTATTCTGAAGGCGCACAAATGGCGCAAATACCCACCCATCAATCAGTCGAGTTTCGATCTGGGGTTCGGCATCTTCAGGGGCATCCTCGGCCGGCTCGATAACGATCTCAGCCTCGTACTGCACCCGATACCAGATACTGGTGCTATTGCGTCCGAGTACCGCAAACTCCTGGCCAAATGGGATAACGGCTAACGGCTCCTGGCTGGTATCAGGTGTAGGCCGGATGTTCAGGCGATCAAGGGAAATGCCCACTGCCCCAGGGAATTCACCGGGAGGTTCGGGTACATTCACATTCTGGACAGGGATCTCGCCCTCGCCTGTCACCAGAACATAGCGGGCCGAAACCCAACCGAGCCGTCCGTCTCTGAGATCGATCTGGTACCAAGTCCCGGCCTGATTCTGGCTGATGATTGCATAGCGTTGGTAGAGGAAGATCTGGTCGATACGGTCATATTGGATCGCTGGCCCAGTACGCACGTTGAGCACACCGGTCGCTACATTGGCGACCAGCCCACTCTTCTGGGGCCCCGGCGTAGGATCAGTCTGCGGGGCCGGCGCCTGGGGCGCATCGTTCACCGAGTTCGACGGTGCAGCACCTTCACCCGGGATAGGCTGCCAGTTCACGTTGATACCGGCCAGGCCTTGAGCATCATAATACTCAATTTTGACTTCGTGCGTCCCACGTTCCAGGGAAATCGGTTCACTGAACACAATATAGCGCCCACTGGGTGCCCACTGATCAATAAGAAGGGTGTCATTCACCCAGAGACGCACGCCATCGTCAACGCCTACAGTGAACTGCCAATTGCCTTCTTCAAAATGGAAGGCGCCTGTCCAACGTGCTGAGAAGCCATCGGATGGCACCTCGGCGGCTGGTGGGTCCATCGACCAATTGAAGTTGATTTCACGCTCATTTCGGGATAGGACCGGGCTTCCCGTCAGTGAGGGGTTATCATAGAAAGTTCCAAACCAGCCGGTATCTGGATTGGCCTGGCTATCAAGGGGGTGAACAAATAGCCCGATGATGAAGGCCACTACCAAAGCCCCCGAAAGCAGAATAGCCGTCCATCTTTGCATCTTATTGGTATTCCTCAACTAAATGGTCGATATTGTTCGCATCAAGATAATAAGGCGCCACTGTTATAGCGATGTTTGTTTTCTAACGCAAGATCAAAACAATAACTTTGGTACGAATATAACGATTGTTGGCGGTCTCACCCTGATGTTTTGCTCATCATTATAACGCTCGCCTCGAAGGCCGGCAATCTGTCGGCAGGTGAAAAC
>JAADYW010000167.1 GCA_010092845.1 Chloroflexota bacterium | reverse complement strand
TGTCCAGCCGGGCCAGGGTTGCTGACGGCTCTGGTTGAACTGCACGCCAGTAATCCGGTAGAATCGTTGGTTGAGTTCATTTAGACGGTGAAACGTAGACGAATCCATATGCAGCAATACACTGAACTTGAACGCTATCGCGGATCGTTAATAGCTATTCTACAAGAAGTCCTGCGACATCCAGACCTGACCCGCAAAGGTCTTGAGCGCATCATCCGGCGACATCCTAAGGATGGGAGCGGCCTGTTCCGGCGTGACGAGATCATCCGCGCCTATCGCCACCTGACGGCCACTGGTGAGCTACCACCCTTTGATCCTACAGTGCTGGAAAGGCTGCGCCGCAAGCCGGTTCGCACCCGGTCGGGCGTCACACCAGTGACGGTACTGACCAAGCCTTTCCCCTGCCCGGGCGAATGCATTTTCTGTCCCAATGACGTCCGGATGCCCAAGAGCTACCTGTCCGATGAACCCGGGGCCCAGCGGGCCGAGGCCAACAGCTTCGATCCCTATCTGCAAACCTATGCGCGGCTCCAGGCCTATCATAATATCGGCCACCCGACTGACAAAATCGAGATTATCGTGCTCGGCGGCACCTGGTCCTTTTATCCGGAATCATACCAGATCTGGTTCATCAAACGGATTTTCGACGCCCTGCACGATTTTGGCAAGGGAATTGACCGGACTGCTGAAGTTGAATCAACCCTACAACACGACTCGCAGTTGCACCCCGAGCGCAACACCGTCAATGTTGCCATCAAAGGCACCGACCTCACCCAACGCTATAACCAGATCGTACAGGAGGTATATCGTCAGGAAATGTACCGCTCGCGCGAGCAGGCAACGGCGATCCGCGCGGGCATCGCTGCGCGCACCGTCGCCACTGAGTTCGCAACCTGGGAAGAACTTGAGGCCGCTCACCGCGAGAACGAGGAGGCTGCATGCCGGGCTGTAGGACTGGTTATCGAGACCCGCCCTGACCATATCAGCGCGGATGAAGTCCTTCGCATTCGCCGCTTGGGATGCACCAAGGTTCAAATCGGCTTCCAGAGCCTTAATGACACCGTCTTGAGACTCAACAAGCGCGGGCACAACGTGGCAGCAACGCGACGTGCGGTGCGCTTGCTGCGGCAGACGGGCTTCAAGATCCATGCCCACTGGATGCCGAACCTCTACGGCTCCTCGCCTGCAGATGATAGTGCCGACTACGCACAGATGTTTGCTGACCCGGATTTTCGACCGGATGAACTCAAGATCTATCCATGCTCGCTGATTGAGAGCGCAGAGCTGATGCAATATCACGCCGACGGGCGTTGGCAACCGTATAGCGAGTCTGAGCTTCTGGGCGTGCTGGTCAGCGTGTTTGAGAACACTCCTGAGTACTGCCGCCTGACGCGCGTCATCCGTGATATACCGTCAACTGATATTGTGGTCGGCAACAAACAAACCAATTTCCGTGAAGTCGTTGACCGCGAGTTGAAACGCCGGGGCAGCAAGAGCCGTGAAATTCGCAGCCGCGAGATCAGGAATCGCCAGGTTTCGCCCGTGGCCCTCCACCTCGACGAGATAACCTACGACGGGGGCTGTAGCCAGGAAGTTTTCCTGCAATATATCACTGACGACCGCCAGATCGCAGCCTTTTTACGGCTGTCGCTACCTCAAAAACCGGCCCTGACACCAGAACTCGACAATGCCGCGATGATCCGTGAAGTCCATGTGTACGGCCAGTCTCTGCAAATCGGTGAAAGCGCCAGCGGCCAGGCCCAGCACGCCGGTCTTGGCACGGCCTTGATCGAACGCGCCGTTGAGATCGCCGCCGAAGCAGGCTACCAACGCATAGCCGTCATATCGGCCGTTGGGACCCGCGCTTATTATCGCAAGCGCGGCTTTGTCGATGGTCATCTCTACCAGATACGGGATGTGTAGATGTTTGGTCGTCGCCGGGCACGCCCTGTTTACGCTCCGAAGCCACGATACTCCTATGGCCAGCCGCTCACATTATGGGAGCGACACCTTGAACGCGGACTGGATTACTTCAGCAAGGGCAAAAATGACGAAGCTCTGGCAGACCTCGATGCCGCCATCGAAGCAGATGATCGCATCGCTGAGTTATATGCAACGCGGGGCATGATCCTGGTTGAGATGGGGAAGGAGGACCAGGCCCACGAGGATCTGGCCTATGCTCTCGAACTCGACGCGCGCCAATGGCTGGTCCACTACGTGCGGGGGCTGATCGCCTACCGCAAGAAAGCCTATGACGATGCTATCGAGGCGCTATCCCTGGCCCAGCGCTATGTCCCACTCCGTCCGGAAGTGTACTACACTCGCGCTTGTGTGTACTATGAACGCGGCGATCTGGAACGCGCACGCGACGATGCAGACTACGCGCTCCAGACCCTGAAAGCGGATGATAAACGAGGGCGGACCATCAAGCGTCTACTATCTCAGATCACGAAGGATCTAAAAGCCGTTGACAAGAGCTGATCGCGATCACAGGACGTACACCGGCGTCTATGCGCTGTATATTCACGTTCCGTTCTGCCGGATAAGGTGCACCTATTGCGCCTTCAATACCTACGCCGGCCAGGAGGACCTGATCAACGACTATGTGGCCGCGCTGGTCAAGGAAATCTATCTCGCCCCGCCACCAGACCAGAAACTCCGCGTTGCCACTCTCTACTTTGGAGGCGGAACACCCAGCCTGCTGGCCAGCCATCATATTGAGACAATACTGGCGGCTGTCCAAAAAAGATTTGAGATTGAAGCGGACTTCGAAGTCACGTTAGAAGCCAATCCAGGCACCATCGACCGCACCAAACTGCAGGCGTTGCATGCATTGGGCATTACCCGCCTGAGCCTCGGTATGCAATCCGCTCACCAGTCGGAGTTAACGCTGTTTGGGCGGCTCCACCAGCATAAGGACGTTGTACAAGCAGTTGAGGATGCCCGGCAGGCC
>JAADYW010000166.1 GCA_010092845.1 Chloroflexota bacterium | reverse complement strand
CGTTGGTGTATCGGATGGTGTCAATGTCGGCGTCCGCGTGGGCGACGGTGTACGGGTGGCCGTGTCGGTAGGTGACGGAGTGATGGTGGATGTATTGGTCGCCGTCAGCGTCCGCGTTGGCGTAGTGGACGGTGTCAATGTCGGGGTATCGGTGGGCGTCGGTGTCCGGGTCGTCGTGTCGGTGGGCGTCGGCGTGACGGTCGGGGTACTGGTCGCTGTTGGTGTATGCGTTGGCGTATTGGACGGTGTCAATGTCGGCGTGTCCGTCGGTGATGATGTGCGCGTGGTCGTATTGGTTGCGGTTGGAGTATACGTCGCCGTATCCAAAGGCGTATTTGATGCGGTGATGGTCGCCGTATCCGTTAGCGTCGCCGTGGTGGTGGGTTCATTCAGCGGTGTTAGACTGGTGTCAGCGCCAGCACCGGCAAAGTCTGTTGCAGCGGCGGCGACGTCGGTTTGAAGCGGCGCAACGTCGTCAGTTGGCGAGGCAATCTGCGTACCCGTGGGCAAAGTCTGGCGTGTTTCGGATGGCGGGAGTACTGTTTCGGTTATTTGACTAGCAATCGCAGTTGGGGAAACGGCCGTGGTTGCTTCAGGCACCGGGCTTTCCGGTGTGGTTGTCGTTGGTAGCGGGGTATCGGTAGCCGGTGCCTCAGTTGGCTCGATAGCGATGCGTGTCGCAGCCTCCGCCTGCGCGACCACAGTAGCTTCATGTGTCTCTGTCTGTTCGGGAGGTGCGACAGTGGGTACACCGGACCGGCAGGCTGCAAACAACAGTCCGAGCATAGCTACCAGTGCAGCGGTTTGCCATCGTCTCACGATTTGTCTCCCTTGATATAATGCAAAATGATATAACTCGATCTTTTGTGGTTCTGCCCTGTTAGACTATATAGAGTATAGCGGAGGCGATAAGGTTGATCAAACTAACTCTGTTTAACACAGACGACAGCAACGCACTAACGATATAATGGTGGGGGCTGTTGAGGTGCGCTATAATCTCGGAACGTATGTTCGGTCATGATGGGTATTACGGATGACAAGTGACAATTCCTCCCCAAATTCGGTCCTGGACGAGTGGTTTCCCCGTGAAACCGGGATCACCCTGTCGGGCCGCCAGCGCCTGGGAGTGGTCGTTGGTGGTTCGCTGAGCAAAGGGCTTCAGGTCAAGTTGGATCGGGATACCGTCATCGAGGATTTGGCGGTAGGGCGCTATGTAGTGGTGCGGGGCCAGCGGAAGCGATTCTTCTGCATGATCACCGATATCCAGCTTGATGTTACCAACATCGCATTGACAGCTCACCCGCCCAACGTCGACGATCCCTTCATCAATGCGGTCTATTCGGGGACCTCAGCTTACGGTATGGTCCACATCGCCCCAATGTTGATGATCGACGCTGAGGGTGGCGAGCCGCGCCCGGTCAAGACGATCCCCAGTCATTTCCGCGCCGTTGAGATTGCGACGGTTGATGATGTCAATGATGTCTTCGGCGAGGAAGATGCGACCCACTTCAATGTCGGTACTCCCCTGGAACTGGAGGAGACTCAGATCAACCTCGACTTGCGGCGCCTGGTCGAGCGGTCGGTCGGTGTCTTTGGCAAGAGCGGGACCGGCAAGAGCTTCTTGACGCGAATTCTGCTCGCGGGTGTCATTCAGCGGAACATGGCTGTCAGCCTGATTTTTGACATGCACAACGACTATGGCTGGGAGGTCTCTGATGAGCGTGGCCCCAAAGCCAAAGGGCTGAAGCAGCTTTTCCCGGCCCGGGTGGCGATCCTCACCCTCGATGAGGAATCATCGCGGCGACGCCAGGCCAAGTACGACTATGTGGTGTCCCTTGGCTACGACGAGATTGAGCCTCAGGATATCGAGATGCTGAAGGACACGCTCGACCTCAGTGATCCAATGATTGATGTGGCCTATACCTTGCACAAAAAGCTCGGATATAACTGGATTTACGAGTTCCTGACGATGGACGCCGACGTGCTGGATGATTTCGTCAAGCAGAACAACATCAGCGCTGCCTCTGCGATTGCGCTCTCGCGACGATTGGGCCGTTTTGAGCGTTGGGCCTTTCTGCGGGCCGAAGGTGGCCAGGCTGATAGCGTGCGAAAGATCATCGAGCTGATCGAGCAAGGCACCAGCGTGGTGCTGGAATTTGGCCGCTATGGGAACAATCTGGCCGCCTATATCCTGGTGGCCAATTATCTGACGCGCCGTATTCACGCGTATTATGTGGAGCGGATGGAGAAGGCACTCGGTGACTCCTCTATGGAGCCGCCCCAGCTCCTGATTACCATCGAGGAGGCGCACAAGTTCCTCGATCCTGCAGTGGCACGCCAGACGATTTTTGGTATCATCGCCCGTGAGCTCCGCAAGTATAACGTTACTCTGCTGATCGTGGACCAGCGCCCCAGTGGTATCGACGAAGAGGTGATGAGCCAGATTGGTACCCGCGTGACCGCTTTGTTGGACAACGAGAAAGACATCAGTGCCGTGCTGACCGGGATCAACGATGCCGGCAGCCTCCGCGAGGTCCTGGCGCGCCTGGACACGAAGCAGCAGGCGATTATCATGGGGCATGCGGTGCCGATGCCGGTTGTTGTCCGTACCCGCGCCTACGATGCGGATTTCTATGCCTCGGTGGGATACGTTGGTGATGATGCGCTGTCTGATCGCGCGCGTGATGCGCGGCGCAGCCTGGGCGATGATCGGCGTGGACGACGATTATAGAGGGGAGGGTGTTCATGGAGAAGGCGAAGCTGGAAACGGTCGCGCGCATGCTGGTCGACGCTCAGCGGCTGGTGGTACTCACTGGAGCTGGGATGAGTAAGGAAAGTGGCGTGCCAACCTTTCGCGAGGCGCATGATGGCCTCTGGGCACGTTATGATCCGACTAGCCTGGCGACCCCAGGGGCCTTCCGGCGCAATCCCAAGCTGGTTTGGGATTGGTACACCTATCGCCGCGAGTTGATCGCGGGATCCGCGCCGAACCCAGGACATCATGCCTTGGTGGCACTCGAAGATTTATTGCCACAGGTAGTCATTGTTACCCAGAATGTTGACGGTTTTCACCAACAGGTCGGGAGTAGCGACGTCATCTGCTTGCATGGCAATATCCAGGAAAACAAGTGTTTTGATGATTGCCAGGGCAAACCGACCCTCGTTGATATCTCCCGGCTGGAGTGGGATGCGGAGACTGGTCCGCCCACCTGCCCTTACTGTCGGCAGGCCCTCGTGCGGCCCAATGTGGTCTGGTTCAATGAGACCTTGCCGGTGGCCGTGCTTGAGCGTGCCCAGCAGCTGAGCCAGGATTGCGATGTAATGTTGGTCATCGGCACCAGCGGCGTTGTCTACCCGGCTGCCTATTTGCCGATGATCGCACACCAGTCTGGCGCTACCGTTTTGGAGATTAACCCAAGCCCTAGCGGGATTTCCCAGATCGCTGTGCAGCGGCTTGCTGGCGGCTCCGGCGAGCTATTGCCCCTGATTGTCGACCTGATCCGCCAGTTGAAGTCGACATAGGGGCTGTCGGGTGTTACGTAAGTTGATCTTGGTGGTGGGTCTATTGCTGCTTGCGAGCACCGGGCGTTTGGGGTATGCACAGCGCGCTGCCCCCGTAGATGTGTTTGTCGCATATGACAGAGAAATACGCATCCTCCAGATCTATTTCACCAACGGGGTTACCGGGCTCAGTACAGTGACGACTATCGAGAATTTTGTTGCTGAATACGATGTTCTCGAATACCTTGATCTTGCGGTAAACGGTGTCATCGTTCGGCAGCCGGCCGAGATCCGTCCCCATCTGGTGACTCCCGGGGGCAGCGCGGCTCCGATTAGCTTCATTCCACAGCGGACCGACAATCTACTTGATATCGACTGGGCTATCTCACCCGATGGCCGGACTGTTGCCTGGGCTGAGATATTCTTTAACCAGGGTGTCTGGGATGCGAGCTTATATGTTGCCCAGCTTGACGGAACTGACCTGCGAGAGTTGCCGCGCTTGCCCCAGACTCCGTCACGAAGCTTCACCCGTGTCGCGATGATCGCTGTAACCAACGGCGGCGATCGTGTCTTCTTCGATCTGCATCACCCTACAGCCGCGCGTCCGCCGGAGGACCGTTTTCGCGATTACCAGACGTTGTACGTTTACAGCGGCCAGCGCGAAGCCTACGTTGCCCTGCCCTCTGAGACCGACTGTTTGTGCCCGGCCGGGTTTGGGTCTACCGGGGAGTATTTTATACGGCTTGAACGACCGATTCTTGGAAATGGTTACGATATCCGGGTCTGGAATCTCGACAACAACAGCTTCCGGTTGCTACCCGCTTTTGATACCGGATACACCCAGGCCGGGAATATCCTGGCGAACCCGGATGGTAGCCTCGTTCTGTATACCCTGACCACCCCCCGGGTATCGGGAGAAGACGCTTCGGACACAACAGGCTCCGCGTTAGTCCTCGCTGATTTTGTCGAAGGTGAATACCGCATTGTTGCGGAGGCCGAGGCCCGAACCCTGGCTGCCTTAGCGTTTACTAACCGTGAACAGGAAGCTATTGTGGTCGATACTCAGGGTGGGGTAACATTCAAATTCAATCTCGAGACGCAGGTTTTTACCCAGGTCGCTGATAAGATCTGGCTCGGTATGTTAGAAGGCTAGAGGAGAAGCTATGACGATGCCCGAAATCGGAGAAGTCGCCCCTGATTTTGAACTGCTTAACCAGGATGGTACGGCCACACGCCTGTCAGATTTTCGAGGCCAGACGGTCATTCTCTTTGCTTTTCCCAAAGCCGGGACCTCAGGTTGTACTACCCAGGCTTGTGGGATGCGCGACAATTGGCCTGTATTCGAGGCCAACAACGCTACCGTTATCGGGATCAGTCCTGATAGCCCTGCTGAACTAAAGAAGTGGCAAGACAAGGAAAAACTACCCTATACGCTGGTCTCTGATCCCGACCACCAGGTGCTGGAAGCCTGGGGTGCCTGGGGCGAAAAGAGTATGTATGGCAAGAAGTACATGGGCGTGATCCGTTCTCACTGTGTGATTGATCCGGACGGGCGAATCGTTGATGCACAGCTCAAGATTAGCCCGGCCAAGAGTATCGAGAAGGCAGTCAAGGCTGTGGAGGACTGACCCTCCACGCCGAACTTGTCTGTCATTATGTTCTTTTCACCGCTGGTCTAGGACAGGATAGGCCGGCGGTTTGTGTTGTGATTGATCTGCTTGTTGATTCCCCTCTGGCAACTCAATATAATGGCCGGTCAGTAACCCAAATAGGAGGTCTCTCGGATGCAGCTAGGCATTATCGGTCTGCCCAATAGCGGCAAGACAACTGTCTTCAATGCGCTAACTGGTAGCAACTATGAAACCGGCGCGGTCACTGGCGGCAAAATGGAGATATTGACTGCGGTCGTCAATGTGCCAGATGAGCGCGTCGATCGTTTGAGTGAAATCTATCAGCCCAAGAAGACAACCTATGCAACAGTGACGTACTATGATATTGGCGGCCTGGACAAAGGAATCAGCCAGGGTGGCTTGAGCGGCCCTTTACGCAATGCGCTGGCGCAATCAGATGGTTTTGTGCATGTGGTGCGGGTGTTTGAGGATGAAACCGTTCCCCATCCCTACGTGGATGTGGACCCGGCACGCGATGTCGACATTATCGATGGCGAGTTCATGCTCTCTGATCTGATCACTGTGGAGCGGCGGCTGGAACGTCTGCAAGATGAGTTAAAGAAGGGTAGCCAGACGCTGGACCGGCGTCAGAACGCTTTCGAGACCGAGTTGATGCGTCGCCTGCAAGCAGCTCTTGAGGAGGAGACGCCGCTGCGTGATATCCAACTTGGTGCTGAAGAACACAAACTGCTGCGCGGCTATGGGCTGCTCTCGCTCAAGCCGGTGGTGCTGGTGTTCAATCTGGGCGAAGTCTATCAGGACCCGACTGAGATTCTGACCTACGATCACGACAATGCGATTGTTATTGGCCTACAGGGCCAGTTGGAAGCCGAGATCGCCCAGCTTGAAGGTGAAGACCGCACAATGTTCCTGGAGGAATACGCCATCCAGGAACCTAGTGCAGCCCGAGTTATCAAGGAATCCTATCGCCTGATGAACATTCACTCGTTCTTCACGGTCGGCGAGGATGAGGTCCGTGCTTGGAGCGTCCGTGTCGGTGCCAAAGCTCCTGAGGCCGCGGGTGTAATCCATACGGATCTGCAGCGGGGGTTCATTCGCGCTGAGGTGATGCACTACGACGAATTCATCGAGGTTGGCAGTGAAAGCGCCATGAAGGCGGCGGGCAAGCTACATGTGGAAGGTAAGGAATATGTGGTTAAGGATGGTGATATTTTACACGTTCGCTTCAACGTCTAGGGCTACTGCGCCTGGACTTCTAAAATGGCCGACTCACCGCGGACAGCCCCTCGATACGGAGTAATCTCGATGATGTGGCGACCCGGTTGGCGCGGTGTGTAAGTAACCTGGGCCGCATAATTGGTCTCACCATTGATGTTCTCAAGGCTATCAAAAACGTAGCCGAAGCGGCGTATCTCGATGCGCGTGATACCCACCGTATCCTGCGCATTGAAGCGGATGACGAACTCCTCGTCAACGGGGAATACACTGCCGTCCTGGGGAAATAGAATCGAGATTGTGGGGCGGCTTCCCGGCGCGGCCGTCTGGGTGGGGGTAACAGGTGGGATAGTGGGGAGCGAAATCGCTTGTTGTTCCTGGGGTAGCCACCGATCCGGGTCCTGGCTCACACTATAGCCGAAAGCGCTCACGACCACGACGATCAACACCAGCAGCACAATCGAGCGCAGACTCAAGCGACGCCGCTTCACCTGAACGTTTTGGAGTACGTTGGGATTATAGGGTTGCGATGTACCTGCCGGGTAGGCCTGGGGCGGTGGCTGGTACGAACTGGGTATATATACATCCTGCTTTGGCAAGAAGGCGTTAACCGGGGTACGGTGCCGGCGTGGATATGAGGGAGGATAGCGCTGCGCATAGGTTTCGAGGCCCCGCAGGGCGCGTTGAAAATCATGCGAGAATTCACCGGCGCTAGGATAGCGTTGGCGCTGATCTTTGCCCAGAGCTTTGATCACCACTTCGTCGATCGCGTCCGGGACACTCGCGTTGAAGTTCTGGATCGATGGCGGGGGTTCGTTGAGATGTTTGTACATCAACGAATGCGGCGAATCGGCCTGGAAGGGTGGTTTGCCCGCTAACATGATATACACCAGCACCCCCAGACCATAAACATCTGTCCAGCGCGTAGCACTTTCGCCCCGCCATTGTTCCGGGGCCATGTAGGTCGGCGTACCAATGACGTTTCCGGTGACTGTCAACGAACCCGTGATGTTGAGTAGCTTGGCAATTCCAAAGTCGGTGAGGTAGGCATGTCCTCGTTCGTCGAGTAAGATATTGGTTGGCTTGAGGTCGCGGTGTACCACGCCGTGGTCGTGAGCTTGATCGAGGGCCATTGCGATCTGATAGAGCCATCCTCCCGCGTCTTCAGCCGAGAGCACTCGCACCCGCAGAATATCCGCTAGTGTTCCACCCCGGACGAGCGGGGTAACCATATAGGGGTAGCCACGATCTTGCCCGAACGCCAGTAGAGGGAGAATATGCGGATGCTTCAACTCCTTGACGATCTGCGCTTCTTGCTCAAAACGTTGCAAGAAGATGTGCACGGTATCCGGGTTGGTATCCATTACCTTTACGGCGACGTCCGGCTCGTTGGGGCCGCGTACAGCGCGGTATACCGCCGACATCCCCCCACGGCCAATGCGCTCCAAGAGTTGGTATTCACCAAGTTGCTGTCCGCTTAGGTTCTCCATAGGTAATAGCTTAGTGGCCTTATGTGTTTTGGACAATTCGATTCTGGCGTCAGTATTGTACAGGGTGTATAGCAACTATAACCAAAGACGTGATAGCACCTGTTCAGGTTCCAGAAGCCTGGCGTGATCACGGGCCCAAGCTGGCTACTCGTCAGGGGCTTCAGCGCTGTCAGGGTCAACCTTTATTGTTCTCTCGAATACACGCTTTTCCGCTATGAAGTCCTCCCAGTTTGGGTCAAGCAGGATTGAAAGTGACCACTCCCCGGCTACATCTTTACGAAACTTCGGGATCTTGTTCACGCCCTGGATGGCATTGGCTACCACAGCGTTTTGCATAAATCTGACAGCGCGTGGCAGGCTCGAAAAAGCGATTAGAGCGGCTTCGGTGCCATCGCGGCAAGCCGTTATCGCTTCCCATTCAATTTCATGCGGTTGAATACGCCAGGCGGGTCCCTCCGGTCTTTGCCGGACCAGTAGATAGATATAGCGACCTCGAAGCTTCGCCAACCCGGCAGCTTGGATCACCTGTGGCGCCGCACTATAGGGGACGTTTTGAGCGAGACGCTCTGTCGGCGTGACGGCTTCGGGGTAGGGCTTCTCACCCCGGCTCAGAATAGCCAGCCCGTCGGTGCTATGCTCGGTTAGGATGCGACTGAAGCCGGCATTTTGCAGATGGCTGGCGGCTTCCCGTAGCGAATCTTCCTGGCCAAGCCGGGTGAACAAGATCAGTCGGCCCCCTGAGCGTAGGGCATGCCATGCCCGGGCCAGGAAATCGGGCCGAAAAGCGAGATCAGTGTTGGTCTGGTGACTGACAATGGCATCCAAGCGATCCGTCTCAAACGCGAAATCGGGCGCTGTGTCCATGAAATGGACCGGATCCATTACCATGAGGTCGATGTCGGGGCGATGAAGCTGAAGCGTGTAGCCAAGCTCGCCTGTGCCGATATCCAGTAGGCGGAGTGTCGCCCCACTTGGTGGCAACTGCTTGAGCATTTGCTGTATATCGTCTTCGCGGTCTTGTAAAGCGAACTGCGACATGCGCCATGATTCCCCAATACACGCCAATCGGTTGGTCACATTGTAGAAAGGCGCAGGTGGTTCCGCAAATTGGGCCCGCTGACTTCTTCTGACCTTTTGTCTGGGGGAAATATCCTTTGACGTTGCTGTGCTATAATATCCGGGGCGTAATTTCGCGCACTTTTCTTAAGGAGATAACACGATGACCACTGACCTGAAGATCAATCCCGATACGATGACGCGCTTTCTGGCCGGATTACTCAATACCCCTAGCCCCACCGGGTATTATGTCGAAGCCATTGAATATGTTGCGGGCGCTTTCGGTGAGCTTGATGTTCCGGGCATGAAGATAGAGTCCACGCCCAAGGGTGCTTTGCTCATCAAGTGGCCGGGCGAAGACCAGGCTGCGCCGCGGGGGCTTACCGCACACGTAGATACTTTAGGTTTGATGGTCAAGGAGATTAAGGGGAATGGCCGCCTGAAAACAACAATGCTAGGCGGCTATATGTGGGGGGCGGTCGAGTTTGAGGGAGTCACTATCCGGACACAGGATGATCGCCGCATCCGGGGCACGGTGTTGCCCCACAATCCGAGTGTCCACGTTAATCGGGAGATCCGCGACGCTAAACGTACTGACGACGTAATGGAAGTCCGGATTGATGCACGTGTTACTAACGCCGAGGAGACGCGCGCGCTGGGGATCGGAGTTGGGGAGTTTGTGTTCCTTGATCCTCGGGTTGAGGTGACGGACACGGGCTTCATCCGCTCGCGTCACCTTGATGATAAGGCGGGCGTAGCCACGATCTTCGGCGCTGTTGAAGCGCTGCACAATGCTGGTTTGCGCCCTATTCAGGATGTCACGATCCTCATCGCCAACTATGAAGAGGTTGGTCACGGCGGATCGTCAGGCTTCCCGGTTGACCTGGCTGAGCTGCTGGCGATTGACATGGGCGCAATTGGTCCGGGCCAGGCCTCGGATGAGTTCTCGGCGAGTATCTGTGTCAAGGATTCAGGTGGACCCTATCACTTTCTAATGAACAATAAGCTGCGTCGTCTAGCAGCAACCTACGAGATCGCGCACCAGGTCGATATCTATCCGTATTATGGCTCGGATGGCACGGCCTACTGGCGTTCTGGGGGGCAGGCGCGGGTGGGGCTGGTTGGCCCCGGCGTTGATGCCTCGCATGCTTACGAGCGTACCCATGAGGACAGTCTGGTCCACACAGCACACCTGATTGCGCGCTACATGCTGGACGATGAAACGTGAGAGGAAGCGATTGATCAATGAGCGAAATCCGTGAAACTCCTGTCCCATACCGGATATGGGGCGAGGATCAAATCGAACCCGGCGCCCTGGCTCAGATGAAAGCGGCCGCAGAGTTACCGATCTCCGTGCAGGGCGCTCTAATGCCAGATGCTCATCAAGGTTACGGACTGCCCATTGGTGGTGTGCTGGCGACAGAAGGCGCATTGATTCCCTATGCGGTGGGGGTCGATATCGCCTGCCGTGTGAAACTGACGGTCTTCGACGCTTCGCCGCATGTTCTGGGGCAGAAACGTGAGAAGTTCCGCCAGATCATCGAAGAGAACACCGTCTTCGGTGCCGGTGTGGGCTTCAGCCAACGCGAAGGCCATGCCGTAATGGATGACCCGGTTTTCGGAACACTGGACATCGCTCGCCAATACAAAGACACCGCCTGGAAGCAGCTCGGCAGTAGTGGCTCGGGCAACCATTTTGTTGAATTTGGGCAGCTAACGGTCCATACCCCGATCGCGGGCACGGGTGATCTCGAAGGAGAGGGCTCGCGCACCTTCGGCGCGATTCCGCCTGGGAAATACCTGGCTTTGCTCAGTCATAGCGGTAGCCGGGGTTTGGGCTTCAATATCGCCAATCACTATACCCAGATCGCCATGAGCCTTCATCCCGATCTGCCCAAGGCGCATCGCCATCTCGCCTGGCTGGATATCCAATCAGCCGAGGGCCAGGAGTACTGGCTTGCCATGAATCTGGCAGGGCGCTATGCCAGCGCGAACCACGCCGTGATCCACCGCCGCATCATTGACGCTGTGCGCTTCGATGTTCTCGGCGGGATAGAAAATCACCACAATTTCGCCTGGAAGGAAGTCCACGACGGCAACGAGGTGTTCATCCATCGCAAAGGTGCCACGCCCGCCGGTAAAGGTGTCTACGGGGTCATCCCGGGTACAATGATGGATCCTGGATTCGTCGTGCTGGGCAAGGGTGAGCCTGCATCGCTTACCAGCGCGGCCCACGGCGCAGGGCGGCAGATGTCTCGCGGCCAGGCTTTTCGCCGCTTTGATTGGGAGAACGTGGATCGCCAGTTGAAGCGGGCCGGTGTCGATTTGCTCTCGGCTGGGCTTGATGAATCGCCGGGAGCGTATAAGGATATTCATACAGTGATGGCGGCTCAGGCTGATCTGGTGGAGGCTGTCGGCGAGTTCCAGCCGCTGCTGGTCAAGATGGATGCAGATAAGAAGTCTCGCCAGCGCAAGAGTGAGCGCAGCGGTAGCCCTGATCGTAAGCGCTACAAGGAAAGCAAGAAAGACAAACGTCGCAAGAACCGATGACGGCCAGGCAACATGAAATCACCGCCTGCCGCAGGGGGTGATGTTGGTTTCGATGTGCTATGTGGGGTAAGACGGATCTTCTGGCAGGGGTCAAAATGGCTCTGCTGCCGGGGTGCCCTCGGTGACTGGATAACCGGCTGCCTGCCATGCGTCGATCCCGCCATCCAGGTTGGCGACGTTCTCAAAACCAAGCCCGGCCAGAACGCTGGCCCCGATATGCGACCGGATCCCCGTGGCGCAATACAAGACGAGCGGCTTTTCGCGCGGGATATTGGCTACTTCGCGGGCGAGATACCCCATGAAGATATGTTGGGAGCCTGGAATGTACCGCTCATCCACTTCAGCTTTATTGCGTACATCAATGATGTGAAACTGGTCACGGTGCGCTGCTACTTCTGCCGCTTCGCGCCTGGCCAGGATGGCCGTGGCGCCGTCGAGTTGTTCCGCTGGATAGAAACCGCGAACATCGTCAACCCCAACGGCGCGTAAATCGTGTAGAATCCTGCTGATCTGGTCCTGAGGGGCGATCAAGTAAACCGGTCGTGCGTAGTCGACTAACCAGCCCGCATACGTGCAGAAGCCACTGGAACGGGACGGTATACTGATGGTTCCTGCGAGGTGGTGGTCGGCGAAGGCCTCAGCGTCACGGGTATCGACGATCTGCGCTTCAGCGTCCAGGAGTTCAGCCAACTGGTCGCGGGTCAGGGGTTCTGGGATCGGCAACTCGACCAGCAATGCGGGTCCCTTTTTGTTGACCTTTTTCATCTGCGCGAAGTAGGCAGGCGGCTCAGGCTGGTCTTCGAGGAGCCACTCAACAAATGTGTCTTCGGTATCCAGGGCAAAGGCGTGATTCGTATGCTTTTCATAACCCAGCGTGGTCGATGGCAAGGCTCCGAGCGCTTTGCCGCAGGCGCTGCCAGCGCCATGCCCGGGCCATACCTGGAGCCAGTCGGGCATCTGGCGCAAGCGCGCAATGTTCTGATATTGCTCGCGCGCGCCCGCAATCATCGTGCCCTCCACGGCAGTGGCCTTCTCCAGAAGATCTGGCCGCCCGACGGCGCCGACGAACAGACAGTCCCCGGTGAAGAGGCCGAGAGGCTTATCTGTAGTGGCTGTATCGGTGATCTGGAGCATAATGTGCTCTGGTGTGTGGCCGGGTGTGGCTATGACCTCAACGCGCACGCTGCCAACCATCCACGCATCGCCGTCATTGAGGAGCACTGTGTTAGCACCTGCGAACTGGTATTTCCAGTTGGCATCACCCGTATCGCTAAGGTAGAGTGTGGCACCCGTGCGGGCAGCGAGTTCGCGGCTACCACTCACAAAATCAGCGTGAATATGGGTTTCGGCAACGTAGCAGATCTCTAAGCCTTCAGCTGCTGCTGCTTCCAGATAGGGTGTAATGTCGCGTGCTGGATCGATGACCATGGCGACGCCAGTGGCTGAACACCCGACCATATAGGCAGCTTGAGCCAGCCGATCGTCGTAGAAGTATTTCAGAAGCATAGTCTATGCGTTCTCAAAGGCCTCAACGATCTTCTTGGCCGCCGCGTGCTCGGGGGTGCCCTCGGCGGATTCTTCCATCTTCTTCACGGCTTCGAGATACTGCTCCATGGTGACTTCTTCGGCATCAGCTCCCTTTTTCATGCGGGCTAGAGAGAACTCGATGTGTTCCTCCTGGGTCATTTCACCACTTTCTTCAGTAATCTTCTTGACCTCTTCGTCAGAGATCTCTTTTTTCTCTTTAAGTATCTTCATCACCTTGTCAAAGGTTTCAGTCATGGTTGATCTCCACTGGTCATTGTGCCAGATGACAGTGTGGCTCGTTGGCGCTGTGTTGTAGCCTAACTGCTAGTCTGCAATTTGACAAGGGATGTTCTCGCGCCCCGCAGGCTCCGAGGCGGCGTGATTTGCGTTTCTCGGGTATCTTTGATATAGGAGAGTTGTATCGTAAAGCTTCTTTGGTTTATGGATGTTAGTGCCCATGACGCCACCTTTTCGGTCTCGTCCCCATATACGCAGACCTTCTGATCCCGCTGACGAGGACGCAGACAATGACGACGTCATCGACGGTGTAATTGAAGAGGAGCCGGAACAGGCCCTTGTTCCAATGGCACTCTCACAAACGCCACCCGACGACGCCATTCCGCGCCGGCGCTCGCGAGAACTGAGCTTGCCAAGGGTGGTGCGGCCTGATGTGCTTTTCGTGGCGATCATCCTCATTCTGGGAGGTGTTTTCTTCACACTCCTAAACACAGATAGCCTCTCTGAGGCAATCGTGGATTGGTGGCCATTAGTCACCCTGGCGGGCGCTGCGGTCTATGCGTTTGGTGCCTTGCTGCGCCGCCACGCGGTCGCCTTTCTTGGCGGAATGGGGGTGGCCGGGATCAGTCTCAGTCTCCTGCTCGATACCCAGGATGTTGCGCCTTTTGAGGAGACACTGGTTGGCATCATCCTGGTCACGCTGGGCGTCGCGATTATGGTCCGCGGATTACTGCTCCGCCCGGCACGTTCCGTTCATCACGCCCGCCGATGACGAAGCAAACCGATGAACAGCGTTCACGGTCCCCCGGCCAGGATCCCGTGTCGCGGCGCGCATTCTTGCGTGCGGTGAGGGGGTCTGGTCCTGCGGCCGGCCACGCCATTCACCCCAGTAGCGCTCCCGCCAGCGCTATCGATGTCTATGGCCGTCCCGCCAAAGCTGATCCTGCTTATGGCTGGGCAACCTATACCAATCCCCAGATCACCCCTCAGAATGCCTTGTTCGTGCAATCCTATCGACCGGACTTTATCCCACGCGTCAATGCAGAGCTCGGGCACTTGATGCTTGATGGTCTGGTGAACATGCCAATTGAGCTGAGCTACACTGATATCAAACGGCTGCCTTATTCGGAGCGTACCCATGTATTAGAGTGCGGCGGTAACCGCCTGGGTGGGTCGCTCATTGGTAATGCGAGATGGGGTGGGGTGCCCTTTCCGGAGCTATTGTCCCAGGTCCAAGTAATACCAGGCGTTCAACGGGCAGTGTTCTATGCCGCAGATGGCTATAGCACTGCGCTTGACCTGAGTATATTGCAGCGCGATGACGCACTTCTGGCGTTTGCTATCAATGGTGAGGCCCTGTCCCCAGCCCATGGCTATCCGCTACGCCTGATTGTTCCCGGGTGGTACGGATTCAAGATGCCGAAGTGGATTACACGCATCCGTTTCATTGCGGGGCATTATGCGGGCTATTGGGAGCGACGGGGATGGACGACTGAGATGCTACGGACCCGCGCGACGATTCATATGCCTCACCATGGCGCTACAATCCGGGGAACTGTTGCCATTCAGGGGATCGCTGTGGCGGGAGATGGCGGGATCAACCGTGTCGAAGTCCGGGTGGATCGCGGTGCGTGGATGGATGCCCAATTGCGACTGCCCGATTCCCCCGGTGGCTGGACCCAGTGGTACGTTCACTGGACTCCGCCAGCATCCGGGGGGTATTTGATCGAAGTGCGTGCCCATGATCGCCAGAGCGATGTCCAGGGGATGCACGATGGTGACGATCTGCACCGCATTGTCCTGTATGCCGATCTGCCAACAGATGACGACTAGTGCGCGCCTTCCAGACGATCCTTGCATTTGAGCGGCCTTTGGTTACACTGGATCGGCTACTTCTGGAGGCTGTTTGAATATGCGCAAATGGGTCCTCATCCTGACGGCGGTTTTTCTCGTGCTACTTGCCCTGAACATTGTCCCCGAGCTACGCGGTGGCTGGGGTTGGCGCTGGCCTTATGCCAAACCCTCGGATTTGCAGCCCGTGGCATTCCTGGCCGGGGTGGTCGCGGCCTATCTCGGGGGAGTGGTGGCGCTGCGATGGCGTATCCCGCGTAATGTGCCCCTGTCCCTAGCCTGGACGGTGATCGGCGGCTTCTGCCTGGCGATGGCGGTGCAGCATGTCCGGGATAACCCGTTCTTCATGCTCTTCTCGCACACAGTTTCACCTGTGCAGACCGGGGCCAGTACTGTTGCTGTTCAATATATGGGTGTAGACGGTGCGGGCGAAACCTTGCGGCAGTGGCCTGACGTCATGCGCGAAGCCGATGAGAAAAACATCATCCATTTCACGACCAGTCCGCCGGGCCAGCCCCTTCTCCACCACTGGGCTGCCGAGCTGATCGGTCCTCTGGACACCGTCTCGAAGCCGGCCAGCCGGGCACTGCGCGATTATCAGTGCACAACTCTTGCAGTGATGCAATACACGCGTGGCGAGATCACCAGCGCTGGCCTTGGCATGCTGATGCCGTTGTGGTCGGCTATGGCAGCCGTACCAATCTTCTTCGCCGCACAGTTGCTTACCGATCGCCGCGCTGTAGCCTTGCGTGTCGCCCAGTGGTGGCCGCTGGTACCTTCATTGCTGCTGTTTGCCCCGACATGGAGCACGTTCTATCCGCTTGTGGTGGCAACGGCCCTGGCGTGCATGATGGCGGGGCTCAAGTATCGCCGGCGCACGCTGTACGTTCTGGCTGGTGGCGTGATGTCGCTCGGGACATTTCTGAATTTCGCCGTATTGCCAATAGTGGCCCTGCTGGGCTTGTACACGCTTGGCTATTGGTTTAGCGCAGTGCGCCATGATCACGAGGATCAGCGGGGCAAATATGGCTGGGTCTGGCCCGTTGGTGTGGGGTTGTGGTTCTTAGTAGGGCTCAGTAGTGTCTGGGTGGTTTTCGGCATCTATGCCGGGCATACGCCGTATGACATCCTCCGCGTGAGCTTCGACCAGCATCTCGATATCGAGCGCAACTACTTCATATGGTTATTCCTCCATCTCTACGATCTTCTGATGTTCGCTGGTTGGCCGCTGGTTGCGCTATCTGGCTGGGGCCTATGGCAGGCGCTCCAGCATGTGCGTCAGCGTGCCCCGCTCACGGGCGTCGATTTGCTGGTCATCTCGCTGGTGGTCACGTTGATTGTCCTAGATATTACCGGTCTGACACGCGGTGAGTCGGCCCGGATATGGTTGTTTTTCGTTCCATTTCTGCTGCTTGCTGGTGTTGAGGCTTTCCACAACTCGGTGTACTGGGACTTGCCGCTCATGCTTGGTCAGGCGACTGCTGTGGTGGTGATGGGCGCTGTGCTACCGGTGGTAAGCTTCGACATGACTCCACCAGTGGAAGGGCCGCGTACGGATGTCCCGCGCCTGGATTTTCTTCAGCTCGGGCCATTGGAAGCCGAGGCCGGCAGCCAGGAATATGCCGGCAGGTTCTATCTGCAAGGCTATCGCTATATCCCCGACCCGGCACAACAGATGATAACTATTGAATTTGTGTGGGCCGGCGATATCCCCTCTGAACGTCCCTACCGCTTCCAACTAGTTGCCACTGCCGAGAATGATATCGACGGCGAAATCGAATCGGCACCGTATCAATGGTATCCACAGGGCGGCAATTACTTGACGACGTGCTGGGATAGCGACGACACGATCCATGACACCGTTGTCATGCCTTTGCCGCCGGTGTCAGAACCCGTGGTTTGGGAGCTAAACCTGAAGCTTGTCGATGTGCGGACCGGGGACGTCATCATCTTCAAAGATGCTGCGGGTGAGCTGACCGACCATGTTGTGCTGGGACCAGTCAACTATCCCTGATCCCAGCCTATGGCGAGGGGTAGTGCATTTAGGGCGTATAGATGTACGAATCCGGCGCCAGTACCGTAAATGAACGAATGATCGTCTGGGCATCCCTGGCGATATCATCTTCGGGGATGTCCTGTAACAGGTCAATATCGGAGACTGGTCCGTAAAGTTCGGCGATGTGGAGTTCGCCTTCACCGCTGGTGAGGAGCGCGATCACCGCGCTGAAGGGGTCGCCGTCGATGGTCTCAAATGTGTAACTGATCAGGAATCCATCAGCAAATTGCTGCTCAACTGTCTCGCTATTCATAATCTCAACGCCCGTTTGGCGGAAATCGTTCAGCCAGGCAGTCGCGTCCTCAAGCGTCACGATCGATGACTCTGATCGGGATTCCATTGTTATCTGGAAATCTTCAAGTGGGGGGCTACCAACGTATGTATCCAGCGGGCCCGAGGTCCTTTCAGCGAACCAGGTTGTGGGGAGCATGACCAGATAGCCGGCATCAACACTGCCCCGGGCTCGCAGCGATGCGTCGTCAAGGAAATCTGTCATCCGTGGATAGACGACCCATGATGGGATGATCAAGTCCTGGAGTTGGTCGAGCGATTCAGTATCATCCGTCGTGACAACCAGCCTCAGCGTATACAAGAAGCTACTATCGACCCAGCTGATCTGCCGCGCGTGGTATTCGTTGGGGCAATGTGGCGCACTCTGGGGGGCATTGGATTCACCCGGACGCTCGCTCGTCGTCAGAGTAAACTCATTGATGGCAAGATTACCCTCTGTCCGCTCCTCGGTGCGTTCCCAGCTCTCATACAGGCTCCACTCTTGATCGAAATATGCGTCTGTCAGAAAGTCCTGGCTGAGTGATTCCGGAGAATCGTAATTGACGCCGGGTTCGAGCAGGATATGGATAACGGCGCAATCGCCACGGAAGATGGTCTCGGCCTCATTTTCTGGTTGCACGTAGCGATCCTGTTCGATGAACCAGTTCGGCGCGGCGGGACGGAAGATATGGTATAGACCCCGTGAGTGAATGTGGGGTGGGTCACCTGAAATATTCTCTGCCGCGGGAATGGGAGTGACATCGAAGGGGTCCAGGGTATCAATGTTGCTGCTGTCAACATTGTTTTGTATCGTGTCATTAGAGCCGATGGCATTTGGGGCAACCAGGGTCACGATAAAGGTTATCGAGATGAATAGTGCGATGCCAGTTGCGATCAATTGGGAACGTCGGCGTTTGTTTTTCATCAGTACTTGTGGCGGGAACCACTTGCTTTACTTGTAGTGGCCGCCGGGGCTCCTTTCTTTGCGTTCAGTTTGTTGCGTATTGCGTCCATAATATTTGGATTATCGACATCGATCAAGCATCATGTTGAAAAGATCGAGTTGTTGGCGTAGAGCCTGGACATGCGATGCAGTGCTGAACCTATCAGAAATATGACGCATGAGTTCTATGAAATGCTCACCTTCCCCTAAAGGATTGTCCAATACCCATTCGGGGTTAGCGATGTTGGTGCCCAACAGTAGCATTCTTGCCTCTAGCCGGTTGAGCTTGGTTAGTAGATCGAAGTACAGCGCATTGTCACGCCCCTGGGAACGACAGTAGCTCTGGATCGCGCTGCGTATTTGGCGGCCTTCTCCCTGGCTGGCCAGCAACTGGGCGAGTAGATTGGCCGCGACATATTCCTGCGTGCATATTTTGAAGATGCGGCGCGCCGCTCGGCGGTGATCAATACTTGACGTAAAGAGACTACCGGCGCCACGCCGGTATTGGACCAAGGGCGTGTCGCGATGCTGGGGTGGCTGCCAATCAAACCAGGCCGCACTATCGAGCTTCTGGGCATAGCGCCAGTCTGGACCCGTGTATGAAGGCTGGTTTTCGTGATAACCCAGCAGACTCG
>JAADYW010000165.1 GCA_010092845.1 Chloroflexota bacterium | reverse complement strand
CGCCGTATACCCAACGGATTTGAATCGAGCCTTTGGATAGTCTCCGCCGTCGCCAAATCAACAATGTGAACCATACCGCGGCCATCACCAAAGGCTATAAGCTCCTGCTCTGGAAGAATGGCAACATTCCAGATGCTGCACGGAACACCATCTATCTGACTAGCAACCGTACCATCGTCGACATTGACAACCATCACAACACACCCTTCGGGGTGATCCATCTTGCTCATGCCACCAGCCAGCTCACCTGTTGCAATGGCTACTTGGGAATCGCTGATAGGTTGGATGTCGAGTGGGCTACGTAGCGACTCAAATCCGAGATTGTCGAAGACGTGGAGCATTTCTCCCGTTTGGGCATCCCATACACGCAGAGATAAATCAGCGCCCCCGGTGTATAGTCGGGTATCGTCCACGCTAAAGGTGACCGCCTGCACATTCCCGATATGCCCTTGCAAATGGAGGAGTTGCCCGCCTGTTTGGGCATCCCACACATAGGCTGAACCGCCACGATGGACGGATGCAACGCGTGTTCCATCCGCGTTAAGACTGATATGCCAGACACGTTCGAGGTTTTGATCGATCACGGTTATGGGTTCTACGGCTACCATGTCCCATACCTTGATTGTACGGTCAAGGGCACCCGTGGCCAGTACAGTGCCGTCCGCACTGAAGTCTGTGCTCATTACCTGTGTCAGGTGCCCATCCAACGTCTCGATGCTGCGTACCTGGGGGGCGTTGTCAATAGTAATTGGGGGCCGGTCGGTTGTCTCCTGGGCAACAGCTACTGATACCAATACAGCGAGCAAAACTACCAAAATCGCAAGTCTTTTCATAGTATATCCCTTTGCTTCCTCCTGTACGAATGACCAACAGCGTAGCACAGGATCACGTAGCAAAATGAACGCAAATATACACAATGCAGCTTTTTGAGGAAGTCAATGAGATGTCGTGAGCGATGAAGGGTTATAGAAGGCGAATAATCGCCTCGAGATCACGACGAAGCCCTGGGTACGGGAGCTGCCCCAGGAGATCGTCCGGAGGAAGGTGCTTCCCAGTCAGTCGAGCATTGAGGTAATCCACGAGGAATAAAGTCCCCTGCGCCAGCACGAGGTTGGGGATCTCATGTAGCTGGCGACTTAGTATATGGCGTGCTCGGTCTATCTGATGCGAAGCAAGTTCGTAATCCGCCAGAATATAGGCAACAATCGCAGACAGGGCCAGGCTTTCAGCGTGATGATTGACAACTGGGAAGCGTAGTGCCTGATGGATTGCGTCACTAGCGCGCTCTATCTGCGTGGTAAGCAGATAGAATCTGGCGAGCGTTGTGTACCGATACTGCCAGCCATGCACATGGTGCACTGCGCCGAACATTTTCGCTAGGCGCGGCAGTAAGTGCGGTAGCATGATATCCTCGCCGGCTCGCTGCCGGAATTGAATAGCGACAACCAGCGACCACCGCTCAATATAGCTAAAGCCCAACCGCACCGCGGTGTCGTGGGCTGACATAGCTGCATCAAGAGCGCTTTCTTCACCGAGCCAAAGGGCGAACTTCGCGGCACCGAGTTGCTGGGTGCATTTTGCCTGAAGATCTTGAGCCTCTTCAGCTAGGATAGCCGCCATCTCCAGGTGTTCGCGAACCATGTCATGGGCGCCCAAAACTGAGAACCAATTGGCCAACATACAGTGCCGATAGGCACCGCTCCGAGCATCATTCTCTTGTTCAGAGATGGCAACCGCCAGCATAAGGTGATTGATCGCAGCATAGGGTTGGCCACGCGCATGGAGTAAATCTGCCTGTACTTGACGGCTATGGCCCTCAAGAAATGTGAAGCGGTGGCGCATTGCCTGGTGCAAGGCCTGCTCTGCAGCCTGTTCGGCTTCAGCTAATTCTCCACTACTCTGACGGCACATTGCTAGCCCCAACAGCGCCCAGATCTGGGTTTCAGGATCTTGAGCGGTAGTTGCAGCTTCGTACACGTCAAAAGCAGCCTGGTAGGCCTCGGTATAGCGGTGAACATGCCCCAGATTAACCTGGATTCGGGCCTGGAGTTCCGAATATTGGGGCGAACTTGCATAGCGCAGGGCAACTTGTAGTGCTTCAAGCGCTTCTTCGGTCTGGCCCTGGGCACGATATGCTAGTGCTAGATGGTAGTAGACAGTAGCCAGCAATTCATCGTCCTCCACATCTTGGAGGGCGGCAACGACTTCAAGATAGTTTTCTGTAAACAGGCCGCTGTACCCCTGCTTGACGATAGTGCGTAACCGCTCCTGATCAATGAGTCGCGCAGCATTGACAGGATCAGCAGCAGCCAGGTAATACTGCAGCGCGTTGATCAGCAGTCCGGCATGATTCTCTTCGGTAGCCTGATGTACGACCACAGCCGCAGCACGCCTATATCGAACGTTGCGCTGCGCATCAGAGCCTTGGTGACGCCAATACTCGCGGTCCAGTTGGTGAAGCCACAGTAGTCCGTTCTGGCGGTCAGCCTGAATCAAATGTGCCTGAACCAGGTATTGAACGTCTTGTCGGATAGCCTCAGCGTCTCGATCCACTACCACAGCAAGCATATACATATCAACAGGACCGCGGAAGACCGCTAACGCCCCTAGGATCTCATGGTGTGCTTGATTGAGGGGTTCGTAACTGAGTTCGATTGCCTGCCGGATCGGGTCGATATCCAATAATCCCGATAACATGACCTCAATCGTCACGAGTGGATTCAATTTCAAGGCGCCCGCGACACGTTCGAGGATGCGGGGAATTCCCCGCACACGCTCTACTAATGACTGCAAAACATGATCGGGAGCTTGCTGCAATCCGCAGCTATCGGCAGCATCAAGCATTCGCAAGAATTGACTACCCGCTGCCGGTGATAGCCCATCAGCCAGCACCAAGGTCTGATGATAAGCTTGGAACTCCTGTGGCAGTGACGTTTGGAACTGAGACGTTATCACCAAACGACTGGAAGGCCAACCCGCCACGAAACTGAGCAAGGGCATCAGATGATCATTATGATCTGCTTGCGCCACGGTTCTCGGATGCGCATCCAGATCGTCCAGCAGGATGATAGCAGGCACTTCAGCTAGCACCTTGGCCAAATAGCGGAGTTTTTCGAGCATTGGCTCTGCAGAACGCCAGACTGCCTCAGCGCTAGCCCGATCTTTGGGAGCAATCAAGTCCGAGAAGTTGTGGAACAAAGCATCCGGATGCAATGAACCCAGGTAGATACGGTGATGTGTACCCGCGCAACGTGACATCACCTGGCAGGCGAGCGCCGTCTTGCCAATCCCCGGTGGTCCCGATAGCGAGATGAACTGATGGGTAGTTACCAGCTCATGCAACGCGTTTAGTTTTTCATCACGGCCAATGAAAGGTGCACCAGACGGTAGAGGCGGATCGCCTATACTCAGCAACTCAACGGATTCAACCCGCGCCATGCGCCTTCGCGCCTGCCTTACATCATGGAACAGTTGATGTAGCTCGTCGCGCGTATCATCCGGAAAACCAACCGCTTCCAGAAACGACTCGAATTTACGCACACGGGGAAAATTGTCACCGCGAACCCATCGCCGTAGCGTATCAACCCAGACTGAAAAGCGCTTGTTCTGCTCCCAATCCTGGTGGCGATACTCACGCCAGATTCCGTGCCAACGATGGTCCCAGCCAGGCTGATAACGATCTAGGGCTTCACGCAGTGCGTTACGAAAGCTACTGTAGGCATCCTCCGATGTCATGGCAGAGCTTTCCGGTATATATCATCGTCCCCCCAGCCAACGCCAGGCGCATACAACCGAGAAGTTACCGGTGAATGCAGGACTTTAGGGATCCACCGCACAACAGATGTGTTTGGCTTTCCGATGCGCAAATGAGTATATGCCATGCGAGTATTGTACAACACCTAGTTTGTAGTGCCTAAGCGGTTTTGTACCCGATATTCCCATAGCTGAAGTGGCGGTTTTGCATATGTATTCAGTCGAGTTCACTGAGCCTGTTTGTCTAGTGGTTACGAAGCCGGTCGCGTTTATCCCTCACCTGACGGGCCGCTGCTTTGAGGGCACCACGAAGCGCTGCGCCAACATCACCGTTTTTTTCCACTGCGGCAATGTTGTTGGGCCGTGTATAGATGACCACGCTTGCCTCATAGACATAGGGCGTCTCGCGATCTTCAGCTGGCTGCGTGATGTCGATTGCAGCCCCAGTGATGTCCGTATGATTCTTGGCGAGCTTGCGTAGTTGATCCTCGGCTTCGACGTACAGTGTCTTCTCAGTGTCATCGTCAAGCACGGGCTCAACATGGAATTCGATTGGAAAGTCTGTGTATTCTTCAACCACTCAAAAACTCCTCTGTAACTTGTAGCCAACTGGTATATGGCACGCTGCCCATTGTGAGCTACCCAACGCTAAAGCAGTTGGGCTTCTAGGTTTCAACGCTTGCGCCCCATGCGTGCTGAGGTCTTATGTCGGCTCCACCTTTGTACTCCTGCGCGCCACAGGAGAACCGGCCTGAGCGCCCGGTTAACGCTTCGTGCAAGATGTTCTGTGCGGCATTCTGATCCCGGTGCAGCACACGCCCGCAGTCAGGACAAACCCATTTGCAGTCTGAGCGTTTCAACACCCGGTTGACCGAACCACACCCGCCGCACTGTCTGGATGCCGGAAAAAAACGTCCGACTTTCTCAATCTCGCAGCCGTACCAATCACCTTTGTAGACACACATTTGTACGAATTGCGCCCAGCCTGCATCGCTGATCGATTTGGCCAGCCGGTGATTTTTGACCATGCCGTTGATGTGTAGATTCTCGAAGGCCATCAACCCGTAATACCGCGTCATCCAGGTTGACAGCTTGTGCTGGAAGTCTGCACGTTGATTGGCAATGTGCTCATGCAAGGCCGCGATCCTGGTTTTCATTCGCTGCCAGCCATGACTCCCTTGCTCCTGGCGCGCCAATTTTTTTTGCCGTTTTCTCAGTTTAGCCTCAGACTGACGCAGAACCTTTGGGGCTGGCTCTGGTGGTTCGATACCCACTTCAGGGCCGTATGGGGCTACATCTGGTATTTCGACCTCACACTGAATCGACGCGAAATACTGCCCCGACTTGGTTTTCGTTACGGTGCAGTTTTTCATCGTCCCTTCAATTGCACGATGAACCACGATTTTCACCCTGCCCACTTTGGGCAGATAGATCCGATTTCCGTCGATGTTGAACCGCTGCGGATAGCGGATCGATTGTTTGCTGTGCTTGCTTTTGTATTGCATCGATTGTCATCGGCCTACACTTATCATTTTCAGACTTCTGCACCAGAGAGATGCGTCGCAAACCACTCCTGTGCCAATTCAGCAACAGCTTCAAGCTTGCCGGGCTCTTCGAACAGGTGTGTTGCTCCCGGCACGATCTCTAGACGCTTCATGGCTGTAAGCTGGGCCAGTGCCTGCTGGTTGAGGCCAATTACTGGCGCATCATTGCCACCAACAATAAGGAGGGTAGGCACCTCGACTTCGGACAGAGCTGCCGCTGCCAGATCTGGCCGTCCACCCCGTGAAACAATGGCACTAACCTTATGCGGCCGGCCCGCTGCCGCCACCAGAGCAGCAGCAGCCCCTGTGCTAGCCCCGAACAACCCAAGGTTTAGGGTCTGAGTATCAGCCCGGCGGTCTAGCCAATCGATCGCTCGAGCTACCCGTTCCGCCAAGAAGTCAATATCAAAGCGCAGGTGCCGCGTCCGCATATCGACCTTTTCCTCATCAGCGGTCAGGAGATCAATGAGGAGGGTCGCGATGCCCCCCTGATTGAGCGTATGGGCAACAAACTTATTGCGCGGGCTGTGGCGGCTACTGCCACTGCCATGCGCAAACAGGACAATCCCCTCAGCACCAGCAGGAATAGCTAGCGCACCCTCCAATTGCACTGCCGGATCAATTGCAACATGCACAATACGATCCTGGGATAGTGTCATCGTTGTCCTCACTTTGACTTAGCGAAACTCGGGGCGTGTCACACCACCCTGCAACTGCGGAACGTTGTCGGGCTTCTGGTGAACCTCCAACTGGTTGTCGACCGTCTCGACATTGGGCATAGATTTCACCTGGGCAACAAATGGCTGGACTTCCTTGGTAAGGATATGCCCGCTCAAGGTAACGGCACCGTCATTGACTGTTACCTCAATGGCGTGAGGATGCGAGACATAGCGTCCCATCTCCGAACGGATGCGTTCCTTGAGGATTTCGTCCGGGACATCTTCTGGCAGGACCTGACGGGCTGTTTCCGCAACCGCGCCGCGGCCCTTATTCGCGGTATCCCTGGCGAGACTTTCCATGCTATCGGAGGTTTTGTTCCCCATTTTGACAAACTTATCGCGTAGCAAGGCGCGACGGCGATTGCCCATTCGAGGATCCAGATAGTACATCAAACCTGCACCAAGCAGGGCACCAAGCAGAAAAAGTATAATGCTCATTACGTTATCCTTTCGAAAAATGGATGTATCCATTAGATGTTCTTAGTCAATCACCCTATCTGCCAGTTTAGCGTCCGGGAGTGAGCTAGAAACAGGCTAAGGAGCCATATTGAGATATGCCTTTGGCCCGCCACCTAGGGATCAAATGGGTAACAAAAAATGGGCCTAATGGTCCAATTGGTGGATTACACGCCTGTGGGCCGAGCCCTGAGGCAAAAAGGAGAATCGGCGAGTGCCCGCTGTCTACTAATCTGTGGCGATACCACGAAGTGTTGCCGCGTCATCTTCAGGAAGTGATGGATTCACCAGCATGCCCGAGCCAATCTCAAAGCCTGCCGGTGTCACCAGCCGCGGCCGGACCTGGACATACCAATGCAAATGGGGTTCACCTGCTTTGTAACGCGCGGAAGTATGAATAACGTAGTTGTAGTCTGGGTTATTCAGTGCGTTCCGTAGTCGCAACAGACAATCGTCCAACACCTTGGCAAGGCCAGCTCGCTCAGATTTTGCAATCTCCCCAAAACCCGCTTGCTGACGGCGTGGCACAATCCACATCTCGAATGGGACCTCAGCAGCATACGGCACAAAAGCAACAAACGTATCGTTTTCTGTCACAAGACGCTTCTGCATCTCTAACTCATGCCGGAGTATATCAGCCATAAGGCCGCGGCCCCAGGTATCGTAATACTGCTGTGCAATGTCCTCCCGCCGTCTGATATGCTGGGGAACGATGCCAGGTGCGACGAGCTGTGAATGGGGATGCTTGATAGACGTGCCAGCCTGGTCGCCGTGATTACGAAATAAAATGACGATAGGGACGCTCCCCTGCTGTATCAGTTGTGTGTAGCGGCGATGGTAGGTCTCGATTACAGTCTCAAGTGCGTCAACCGGCATATCGGCGAGATCAAGATCATGGCGTGGATGCTCAATAATCACTTCGTGGTGTCCGAAGCCTCGCATCCAAACATACATCCCCCGCCGTTCTCGCTCTCGATCATGCGCAGGGGTCAGCATAGGATACTTATTGGGAACAACCCGAGTCTGCCACTTTTCAACGCCATGGGCCGGCAGCTCAAGGATGATTTCGGGTAACTGGTCTTCGTTGCCGGGGCAAAATGGGCAGTTCGGATCCACAGGGGGGAGCACGTTGCCGTCTCCGTTTTCCCCATCACCGAACTGCGTGGGCCGATCCCCTCGCTCAGACGCATAGATAACCCACTGGCCAGTCAGTTTGTTCTGGCGCATTTCGCTGCTCATAACGCGGTACCTGAGGCGCTCGGCGTAGCTGTAAGCTGATATTGTGTCTCGAAGCCACCGAGGATATCGATATACTGTTCGAGTAGCCGAATCATCAGGAAATTGTCCCTAACTGTTTCGCGTGCGTTTTCACCGAGCCTTTGGCGCAAATCCTGGTTCTGAACTAGCTCGACAATACGCTCTGCTGTCTGTTCAACAGAGTCGACCAGGAAACCGTTTTTGCCGTCCTCAATCTGGTAACGAATCCCCCCAACATTTCCGCCAACGACGGCGGCACCCTTCCACATCGCCTCGGTTACCGTCAAGCCAAAACCTTCGCGTATGGACTTCTGCAAGACCACAGCCGCCCGGCTTTGCAGGGCATTGACCAGCGCGGTATCCTCTTTTGCCAGTAGAATGATGCGCTCATTCTGGTACTCGAGGAGTGAGTTATACACCCTATCGCCTTCTGGATCATCGGCAGCAATTTCACCCAAGAGGACCAGCGTCGCATCCACCTCTTGTTGGGCAATCTGGAACGCCTTGATTGCACCTTCCGGATCTTTCCATCGGTCGAAACGCGAAATCTGAGTCACAATCGGGAGGTCAGTCGGAATGTCATAGTGGTTCAGACGTTCCTGGATCTCCGCATCACTTAGCGCTTTGTTCTTAACGATAAACGGGTCAATGGCAGGCATCATGAAGACCTGGGGTGTATCCAGCGCCTGGGCATATTCTTCTAACGAAAAGACCGCGGCATCATAGTGCTCAACGAATGGCCTGAGATAGTGCCATAAGTCGCGGTCTGGCTGGCTCATGTCCACATGGCAATGCCAGATCCAGGGCCCGCGCTTCTGGTAGTGCATGACCATAGGCAACGGTTGGGGATCGTGGATAATCACCCGATCATGATCAAGATGATTACGGACGGCGTTCTCGTATACCACTTCTTCGTAGATTTGCTTTTTGCGGTCGGAGAGATTGATTTTCCCGCCCTGCAAGGCATTGTGCATCTTCTTGGTAACCCCAAAGTAGTCTGAGGCGCCCTGCACGACCCGCCAGCCCGTCTTAATCCCGGCACTGTTCATCAGCAGGGTGAGAGAGGACAGAAGCTCCGCCACGCCCCCGCCATAGTAGGTGGAACTGACATTGGTGATATGCAGATGCGCTATGCTGCGGGCTTTCTCCTGAATGCGCTCAATCGTTACGTCGTCAACATACTGAGCGTAGTCTTCAATTTGAGTGATTCGATGATTCGTAGGCATTAGATTGACCTCTACTCTTCGGCATAAAGACTGATAACGAATTTGCCCAACTGTCCGGCCAGGAGCGGCGCCAAGCTACCACCCAGGATGAGTAACCAGCCCGTTGAGCCCGGATCAACCGTACTCAGGATCGTCTGCATAAACGGCACATAGGCTGCCAGCAGGAGCAGAATAACACACAGCACCAGTGCACCCCAAACCCATCGGTTCCGTGTTATTTCGTTGTTCAGAATTGGTGACCTGATGCCACGCATGTTGAACACATGCCATAACTGCGCAAATGCCAGAGTCAAGAAACCGATCGTGACGCTGCGCTCGGTTGTCATCGACAAAGCTTCCAGGGCGATCCCAAATGTCACAAGAACGCTGGCCGTAATCAGAATGCTATATACGCCGATGCGTGTCCAGTCTCTTCGGCGAACGATCGGTTCCTGCGGATCACGCGGTGGGTGCTCCATCACGGTTTCATCGCCCTCACCAACACCGAGCGCGAGCGCCGGGAACACATCTGTCACCAGATTCAGAAACAGGATTTGAAGCGGCGTAATGGGCAGAGGGGCGCTAGCCACCGATGCTACGCCCACCACCAGAATCTCGCTCATGTTGCAGGACAACAGATAGACAACAAACTTGCGGATGTTCTCGAAGATGATACGGCCTTGGCGCACGGCTACCACAATCGTCGAGAGAGCATCGTCGGTGAGGACCATATCGGCAGTTTCCTGGGCAACCTGGGTCCCGCGCTGCCCCATGGCAATACCAATATCCGCCTTCTTTAGCGCCGGTGCATCATTTACGCCGTCGCCGGTCATTGCTACCCGCATGCCTGCGCTCTGGTGCAAGTCGATAATATCGAGCTTCTGTGCAGGATTGACCCGCGCGAAAATTGTGGTCTGCAACATGCGTCGGCGCTCTTCTTCCGAGAGGCTGTCGGCAGACCGCAACTCTTTGCCGGGCACCACGGCTTCAGAAGCACCATCGCCGATTAGGCCAACCGCTTCACCGATGTTGCGGGCTGTTGGGGGTTGATCGCCGGTAACCATGATCAGCCGAATGCCTGCCCGCTGGCAATCTCGGATCGCATCGGGAACATCCTGTCGTGGTGGATCCAGCAGGCCGACCAAGCCGACAAGAATCAGGTCCTCATAGGGGTCAGCATCTGAAGCTGATACTTGCTTATCCGCAACGGCCAGCATGCGCAGCCCCTCACCGGCCAGCGCATTATTTTGGCTCAGCCATTCTTCGCGATCTTCAGCGCTCAGATCACGACTTTCTTCGGTATCAGCATAGGCACGCGTGCAAACATCCAACACCGCTTCGGGGGCGCCCTTAACCGCCACATAATAGCCATCGTTTCGCTCATGAAAAGTAGCCATCATCTTGGTGTCAGTTTCAAACGCGACCTCACGCACCTCTGGCATATCCGCGGTTATCTCGCTACGGAACAGGTCATTCTTTGCGCCGGCTTGCAATAGCGCGACCTCGAGAGGTTCGCCCACCGCCGCGTCTGGGTGCTCGCGATCCAGCGACGCATTATTGCAAATGACCCCGATTCGCAATGCCTTGGCCAATAGCGGCGATTCCGACTGTGAAGCGTCATCAAGCGCGACCCGTCGGTCCTTGAACTGAAACGTGGAGACGG
>JAADYW010000164.1 GCA_010092845.1 Chloroflexota bacterium | reverse complement strand
GGCGTGGATGTTTGGGTAGCCGTTGGGGTCGGGGTCCTCGTTACCGTCGACGTGCTGGTCAATGTTGGCGTTGGTGTTTTGGTCGGAGATGGGCTGGGGGTATAGGTTAGCGTAGCAGTTGCCGTGGGCTGACTTTCTACGGACAGACGCACCGGTGCGGCAATGCTCCGTTGACCATCAGGAGCCTGAACCAGCACCTCGAGCAAGTAATCCCCTGGGACTAGCCCATCCGGTAGGGAAACCGTCCACTCGCCATCTGAGCCAGCGGTCGTGCGGGCCAGCATATTGCCCTGATCAACAATAATCACACCATAATTGGGCAAAGTTTCGCCGCTGAGTTCGAAAGGTTGGCCTGCATAAAGATTGGCAACTGTCAACGGGTCCACCTGCGCGGTCGGAAGGGGCTGTGGAGTCGCGCTGGCAGTTGCTGTTGGTAGCCGGGTTTGGGTTATTGTTGGCGATTGCTGTTCCAACCGAGCGGCATCATCACCAGCATCGTCTTCCTCACGAAAGACGAGTAACCATAGCAATAGCGCAGCGATCCCCGCTGTGATCGCCAGTGCGATCAGCAAGCCCAGATCAGCACGCCGGATCAGGCGGCGGCGTGTTTCATCGTTCACGACTGTGTCACTTTCTGCTGGATCTGGCTCAACTCCCGCGCCTGATCAATCCAATCCTGGGTATCCACTTTTCGCCACTTGGGTAGTTTCAGCAGGGCATCCAGTTCTTCGGCCGACAATTCGGCCAGGTCTTCAAAGGTATGGATACCTGCTTCGTGCAAGATCCCTGAAAATACAGGACCAATCCCCTTAATATCCGTTAGTCGTGTCGGCAATGGCTTCTGGCTCCTGGTCCGGCTTGTCGTCCTCGCCGGCGAGCCTGACAAGCCCTGCACCACCTTTGCCAGATGATCAATCTGTGACAGCAAAGCCGCCATTTGCTCCTCAGACATCTGCGGAGACGTTTCCATAAGCGTTGTCAGACGCTGCAAAATCGCACTACTGGTCGCAAGCTGGCGGGTCAGGCTTTGGCGCTGCGCGCGAAGGATCTGACGATTGTCTTTGACGACGCTGTACATCGCATCCAGTGCATCGCATTGCTCGCTGAGTAGATGTCGCAATTCGTTGATCGGATCCTGGTGCAAAAGATCACGTTGCTCGCTACGTATAGCTTGCAATTGGGCCTCAATTGTCTGGTTGAGTTCCCCCTGAGATTCCAATTTGTCTACATATACCAACAATCGCTGGCTATGTGCATCCAGGGTTAATTGTAGCGCTCGCACCGTCTGAACCTGTTCCGCCAGAGTTTGCTGCACGTGTTGAAGCTCCGAGTCTGAGCTCTCCAGCAAGCGTGGTCGGATCGTGCTCGCGTAGATAAAGGTTGACACCAACACGCCAACGAAGGCGCCGAGGGAGATGATTGCGAGGGCAAGAACGGGATCATCCACCTGATTAACTCCAGACGGTACTGGCCGCTACGATACGCCCATTATAGAGCAACTCCTCAGAACCGCACAGCAGCCTCTCTTCAGAGACTTGCGCCATTTATTCAACGCATGGTAAAGTCTGAAAAACGTTTGAAAAGCTTAATCTTTTCATACGCCCCATATTACAGAGAGGTGGCTTCGATGGCTGAGAAGATCCTGGTCATTGATGATGAGGAAACAACTGTACAGCTTATTAGCATTCTGCTGGAACGTCGTGGCTACGAGGTGATACGGGCCTATCGTGCGGAGGATGGTCTTCGTAAAGCCTACCGTACCCATCCCGACCTCGTGCTGCTTGACATTATGATGCCAAATATGGATGGTTGGGAAGTCTGCCGGCGCTTACGCGAGCTCTCCGATGTCCCAATCATCTTTCTAACCGCCCGCAGTGATGTCCGGGATGTCGTCAAAGGCCTGGAAATGGGCGCCGATGACTATATCGTCAAGCCATACGACAACGATGAACTGATTGCCCGGGTCAAAGCACATTTGCGACGTGCGCCTAAGCCAACTGTGTCGGAAGAACTGATTTTCGACGGCGGGCAATTCCGCATCAACTTCCTCAACCGCGAGGTCTGGGTTCATGACCGGCTGGTCCACCTCACGCCAAAGGAGTTCAAACTGCTGGCTGTCCTTGTCCGCAACGCCGGGCGTGTTATCTCACGCAATGAACTGGTCAAAGAGGCATGGGGGCCTGAATATGCCGACGCCACGGATAGCCTGAAGCTCTACATTCATTATCTTCGCCAGAAGGTTGAGCCGGATGCGAACAACCCGATCTATATCTTGACTTCGCGGGGCGTTGGTTACCGGTTCGCTAATCGGTAACAGTGTTTCAACAGACGACAAGCAAAAGGCATGCCAACGATAAAGCTTTCAGGCATACATGGCATTCTGCTTGATATGGACGGCGTCATTTACCGTGGTGACCGGCTTCTCGATGGCGTAGCAGCGTTCCTTGACGGGCTATCACTGCCTTATCTCTTCATTACGAACAATTCGTCCCGCACCCCCGAACAGGTCGCGCAGAAGCTTACCGGGATGGGGATACGCGCCAACCCGGATCACATCTTGACCTCTTCAATAGCAACGGCCCAATTCCTGCGTCACGAGGCTCCAGAAGGAACGCCGGTCTATGCGATTGGCGAAATCGGCCTCAACGCAGCCTTACAGAATGCCGGCTTTGTCCTCACCAGCGAAGCCCCGCACTATGTCGTCGTTGGTCTTGACTACGAATTTGACAACGCCAAATTGTCCACCGCCAGCCGATTGATCCAGCAGGGCGCCGCGTTCATTGCCACCAATATGGACCGCGTCCTGGCCACAGAAGATGGTGAGCACCCTGGCACGGGAAGCATTGTTCAGCAGGTCATTGACGCCAGTGGTCATCACCCGCTGGTAATGGGCAAACCCGAGCGGCGTATCTTCGAAATGGCGGCAGCACGGCTCGGCCTCTCACTGGAAAATCTCTTGATGGTAGGCGATAACCTGGATACTGACATTCTAGGAGCAAAGCAGGCAGGTATGCCCAATGTCCTCGTCATGACGGGAGTCACGTCAGCGGAGATGCTTGCTATAGCACCAATCGGAGCGGATTACGTCATCCCTGCGCTACCTCAGCTAGCTGAATTGTTAGGCTCGTGATAGCAATTGCAGTGGCCGTAATTTCAGCGATTGCGGTAGAATAGCCAATTCATTATAATCTGAGTTAATCCTTCACCCCTTCTCCTTTTCACGGCTGAGAGGAGCTGCTCACGATCGTTGTCGCTTTCATGCTAGAGATTACTGAGGTCTTATCGTATGGTTGATACTAAACAGTTTGCCAGTGAACCCAAAAAGGATCTGCTCGGCGTCGATGGCACGCTCCAATTGCACTCGGTGTTGATGAACCGCTACCGTATCACCGGGGTACTGGGTGTCGGTGGGATGGGCTCTGTCTACCAGGCCCGTGATTTGCAGTTTCCCAGCGCTGAACGCTATGTAGCTGTCAAGGAAATGTTGAATCTCTCGCAAGACCCCCAATTGCGCACCATCAGCCTGCGCAATTTTGAGCGCGAGGCGAATATTCTCGCCGCGCTTAGTCACCCCGCCATTCCCACCATCCATGAGTACTTTACACACAAAGATCGTGCCTATCTGGTTATGGAGCAGATCAACGGTAAGAATCTCGAGGAGATATTAAACACCCTTACCGAATCGCTGCCGGTTGACATGGTGGTCCAATGGGCTATCGACCTGTGTGATGTCCTCAATTACCTGCACGACCACGATCCACCCATTATCTTCCGTGATATGAAACCCGCAAATATCATGATCGATAGCTATGGGCGTCTGCGCCTCATTGACTTTGGTATTGCGCGAACCTTCCAGGTTGGTGAAAAGGGTACAATGATCGGCACGGAAGGTTACTCTGCTCCGGAACAGTATCGCGGTGAAGCGACGCCTCAAAGTGATATCTATGGGTTGGGCGCCACCTTGCATCACTCCCTGACGGGGCGTGATCCAAGATTGGAGGCGCCATTTACCTTTGCAGACCGTCCCATCCGAGAAGCCAACCCCGATGTTCCGGGGCAGCTTGATGCCATCATCATGCGCGCCCTGGCGTTCGAGCCGAGCCAGCGCTTTGCCAATGTCCTGGAAATGAAGAAGCTATTCGAAGCAGTGCGGTATGGTGCGAGCGGTGGGGGTAGTGTGGCAATCGACTCAGGCGCGGCACCGGCTCAAGAAATGGATGATTGGGGCAGCGCTGAGGCCGGCGGGATCGACGTCCGTTGGAAGTTCAAAGTCGAAGAAGAAATCCGTGCCTCGCCGATTGTCCATGATGGGATCGTCTTCTTCGGGGCCTATGACCACAATTTGTGGGCGATTGATACGGAAAACGGCCAGATGCGCTGGAAATATGCAACCGAAGCAGGCATTTCGACAGATCCAGCCATACATAAAGATGGGAATATGGTCGTCGTTGGCTCAGATGATTACGCTGTATATGCCATCGACATCCGCAGCGGGCGTGAGAATTGGAAGCTGATGACGCAGGGGCCGGTCCGTTCTTCGCCCACAGTTGCCCATGGGCATGTCTTCTTTGGCAGTGACGATGGCCACCTTTACGCCACACGTCTCACAACGGGGCGGTCAGTATGGAAGTATGATGCCGGGGTACCGATACGCTCTAAGCCCACCGTCACCGATGAGCTCATTATCTTTGGCGCTGAAAGCGGGGATGTATATGCTGTTGACCTCAGCGGGCAACTCAAATGGCGCTTCAAGTGCAAGCGCAACGTTATCTCATCCCCTTTCATCTACGAGGGACTGGTTTACTTTGGCTCCTTCGACTACCACCTGTATGCCATCGACATCAAAAATGGGTGGAGCGTGTGGCGGTATCGAACTGCGAAGCCGGTATTGTCCTCACCGATCGTCGCCGACGAGATGGTATTCTTTGGTTCAGCAGATGGAAATGTCTATGCTCTGGACGCCTTTGGCGGGCGTGAGAGATGGAAATTCGCTACGGAAAACCAGGTAATTTCCTCTCCCGTTTATGCAGATGGTGCAATCTACATTGCCAGCGTCGATGGCAAGGTCTATAGTTTAGATGCCAAGAAGGGTAAGGAACGCTGGTCCTTCGAAACCAATGGTCCCATTTCTGGCTCCCCTTATGTCCATGAGGGAGTATTGTATATAGGGTCAACAGACCAGAATCTATACGCCTTGAAAGCCTAACTATCTGCTGGAGAATTATCTATGGATTGGCTGCGTCGTTTCCTGGGGTTGCAACCCGCTGAAAGTCCTGTCTCAGAGTCTGAAGATAAAGCAGCACCCAGTACCAGCCCAACAGCGGCTGCCCCTGCAGCTACACCCGAAACCGATTCAAGTACTGATGACACCCAGCCCAACCGTAACGCGACCGCACAACTCAATGAAGATGGCCGCACCCGACAATTGCCCCCCCTGGAAACAGTCACCGATACTTCGAGCACAGGGACGCGTCTGAACTACGGTCTGCATAGCGATGTTGGCCAGGTGCGTGACAATAACCAGGACGCGATGTTATCCTTCACAGCTTGTATGAGCGGAGCTGGTGATGATGTGAGCTTCGGCTTCTTCATTGTGGCCGATGGAATGGGTGGCCATGAAGACGGTGAGAAGGCCTCGGCCCTGGCAACCCAAATCGTCGCGCGACATGTTACGAACGACATTTTCCTCTCGCTGTTGCGTGGTGAGACCGGGGGGGATTCGGAACGCCCAACGATCATCGAAGTGCTTCGGAATGCCGTCCAAAAAGCAAATGAGATCGTCTCAACACAGGTTCCTGATGGCGGGACGACAGTCACCGCATCAGCGATTATGGGACACTCAGCGTATATTGCCCACGTGGGCGATAGCCGCGCTTATCTCATCGCCCGGGATAGCATCGAACATGTTACACGTGACCACTCTCTAGTGCAGCGTCTTATCGAGCTCGACCAGCTCACGCCAGAAGATGCGGCCGACCATCCGCAGAAGAACGTTCTCTACCGGGCGATTGGCCAGAGCGACAATATCGATGTGGACGCCATCATCCGCCAGATCCCGCCTGAAGGATACTTAATGCTGTGTAGTGATGGTCTGTGGAATATGCTGTCCAATGAGGAAATACATCAAACGATCCTGAAGCAATATGATAATCCGCAAAGTGCCGCGCAAAAATTGGTAGCACTTGCGAACGAGCGTGGCGGGCCTGATAATATTACTGTTATCTTGGTACAGATTCCTGTATGATAAGATTATTGGATTGTCTTTCAGATTATGAAAAGAATACCTCCTTATGACCTGTATGCAATTCTAGGCGTCTCTGAGCGCGCGAGCGCCGATGACATTCGGTCTGCATATCGTTCCGCTGCGCGGCGCTTTCACCCCGATGTCAACGCGCATGAAGGGGCTGCGCTCCAATTTCGGGACATCGCCGCAGCCTACGAAGTTCTCAGCGATGAGCAAGCGCGCTCACGCTACCGGGTGCCCATTCCCCAGAAATCGTTCACATCACGCTGCATCACGAGCAAGCGGGTTCTTCCTATTCTGGAGGAGCCGCAGGTCCTCTATCTCCTACTTGAGATATCCCCCCAAATTAAAACGGACACCCCTCAGCAGCGCCATCCGTTGAATGTTTCGTTGGTTCTGGATCGCAGTTCATCGATGCGTGGCGTACGCATGGACCGCCTGAAGGTAGCCGCCCACCAGATTCTGGAGCATTTAACGACCGAAGATCGCCTGAGTATAGTCTCGTTCAGCGACCGTGCTGATGTCCTGATGTCGAGTGATCAGTTCAGCTCCGGCAGCGATGCGCGCGCATTGATTAACACGATTACGCCGGGTGGGGGAACGGAGATCTATCAGGGCTTACAAGCCGGATACGACCAGGTGAAAAACTACTTCAATCGCAACATGGTTAACCACATCATCCTGGTCACAGATGGTCGCACATATGGCGATGAGAATCAGGCGCTCGATCTTGCCGACGAAGCACGTGAAAAAGGGATTGGGATCAGTGCAATGGGAATCGGTGACGAGTGGAACGACGATTTCCTAGATGCACTGGTATCCCGCACTGGCGGTTCATCAGCATACATCAACTCGCCGGCGGCGGTTATTCGCTTTCTGGAGGATCGTATCCGCAGCCTGGGCGAAGCATTCGCCGAGCGAATGCGCCTGACCGTCGCGCCAGACAACGACGTGCAGCTTGAGATGGTCTTTCGGATGATGCCTAACGCGCAGCCCTTAGATCACTCGTCGCAGCCTATACAGCTGGGTACGCTCGAAGGAACGCGTTCGATGGCGGTCCTGCTGCAGTTCCAAATGCCAGCAGGTATGTCATCCGGCTTCCGAAATGTCGCGCGGATTGACGTGTCAGGGGATATCCTGGGCCAGAGTGATCGTTTTGAGTATAAGACGATCAACGACCAATCAGTAGAAACAATGCTGAATCCGTCGCCCGAGGATCCCCCACCGGTCATACTCGATGCCCTGGGCAAGCTCACGCTCTATCGTATGCAGCAGAAAACCGAGCAAGCCATCTCCAATGGTAAATTCGACGAAGCAACCCGCCGGCTGGAAAACATGGCCACGCGACTACTCGAAATGGGGCAGCCAGAGCTCGCCGAGATGGCTCAGTCTGAGGCCAAGCGCGTTTCACGCACGAAGTCTCTATCCGAGACAGGCCGGCGCACACTGAAGTTCGGCACACGTTTGCTACTCGCCCCACCCAAGTCGAAAGACTAGCCACATGATCATCTGCTCGTTTTGTGGGACGCACAACCGTGAGGGAGAGCTCTATTGCCAAGAGTGTGGCAATCCACTCCGAGATAGCCCCCGCGTTGCTACCCGGCAACTCAATTCGGAAAAAGTCAACCCGGTTGAGAAAAAAGTCCCCTGGGGCACCTCTCGGTTTCAAGCCAAGACGGCAGTCGCCATGACGTTTGCCAAGACCAACGATACGATCAACATCGAAAACAAAGAACAACTCATCATCGGGCGCAAAGACGAACAATCGGGGAACTACCCAGACATTGACCTGACTCCCTATGGTGCCCTGGATGATGGGGTCTCCCGTGTCCATGCGTGTTTCCTGCGCAGCAAAGATGCCATTACTATCTTGGATATTGATAGCGTAATCGGGACCTATCTCAATGGCCAGCGTCTCATCCCGCACCAACCGCGTGTCTTGCAAGATGGCGACGAATTGCGTTTCGGCAAAATGGTGAGCCATGTATATTTCAAATAAACCTGATGCCGCTGAAGCTAGGTATCCCGATGTGTTCTGCGTTATAATGGCGTTCATGGATTGTAAATCCCAGTAATACTGAGTTT
>JAADYW010000163.1 GCA_010092845.1 Chloroflexota bacterium | reverse complement strand
ACGCGTCCAGAGCCTGCTCCAGATCCGCAATTATGTCGTCGACATCCTCAATGCCGACGGAAAGGCGCACCAACCCATCCGAGATCCCCATCTCAGCGCGTACCGCCGGCGGATTCTTGAAGTGGGTCATACTGGCCGGATGTTGGATGAGTGTATCGACCGTCCCCAGGCTGACGGCCAGGGTGGCAAGTTGCACATTGTCCATCAACGCGGCGCCGGCTTCATAGCCGCCCTTCAACTCGAATGACATCATTCCACCAAAATCACTCATCTGGGTACGCGCCAGGTCATACTGCTCAAACGATTCCAGGCCAGGGTAATAGACCTTTTCGATTGCGGGGTGTGCTTCCAGAAAGCGTGCAACTGCCATCCCGTTCTCACAATGGCGTGCCATGCGCACATGCAGGGTTTTCATGCCGATACTGGTCAACCAAGCGTCCATTGGGCCGGCTACCGCTCCAAAAGTCTTCAGGACAGGCATCAGTTTGTCCCGGAATAAGTCTTCGTGAGGGGTGACCACCGCGCCACCGACCACAGTTCCATGCCCGGTCAGGTATTTGGTCGTACTATGGAGCACGACGTCAACGCCCATTTTGAGGGGCTGCTGCAGATAGGGCGTAGCGAAAGTATTGTCCATTACCACGGGAATCCCAGCACCATGGGCCAGCTTAACTGCCCCACAGACGTCGGTGAGCTTCATCGTTGGATTGGCTGGTGATTCAATATAGACCATGCTGATACTGTCATGGCGTTCAAGTGCGGCTTCGAGGTCGTCAAGATCATGGCCGTCGAAGGTAGCATGCTGAATACCATACGCATTCAGGTGCTGGTGAAACAACGTATGACTGGCGCCATAGAGTGCCCGCTGGCTGAGAATCGTTTCCCCTACCCTGGCAAGCCCCAGCGCTACTGTGCTCACCGCAGCCATACCTGAGCCTGTCAGTAGCCCCAACGGCCGCTCAGACAGGCCAACACCCTCCAGTGCCGCGATTGCATCTGCCGTTGCTTGAGTATTAGGATTACCGAGACGGCTATAGATATGCCCCGGTTGCTCGCCGCGCCAGAGCGATTGCCCGTGCTCGACCCCATCAAAGACATACGTCGAGGTCTGGTAAATCGGCAGGGCATGGGCATGCGTCTCGTTGTGCAGATCTGTCATGTGGATTGCCAGCGTCCCCAGACCCATTTTGCGGCGATTAAGGATATCTTTGTGCATCAATTAGAACCCTTCATTTTCATCCACTAAGTTGAAGTCTTGTATCGTCTAACTATGTTAAAGAGGGACCCAATTACCCGTCAACTCCCGAACGGCAGGCAATGTACAGACACATGCCACAAAAAACGAAGCGCCCTCATGTGCTATGAAGGGCGCTTCGACATCTCTCGACGTAAGTGGTGGTCGAACTAGTTGGTTGCTTTCCGGCCATTGTCGCCATGACCATTGCCATTCGCCCGGCCAACAGGCACCATGTCCTGAAGCTCAATAGGAACGGGGCCATGCGTCTTAATCGGCGACAAGACCATGCTGGTATGCACTTTGTCCACACCTGGCACAGTTGTCAGATGGTGCACCAGGAACTCCTCGAGTGCCTGAATGCTTGGCACCGCAATCTTCAGCAGATAATCAGTTCCACCCGTCAGGTGATAAGCTTCAAGAATCTGTGGGAACTGCTTGATGCGCTCAGAGAATTGCTCGAGTGGTTCGCGCTGGTGATGAACCAGCGTAACCCCGATGTAGCTGATAATCGGGTTTCCAACTCTCTCTGGCTCAACAACAGCTTGATAACCTTTGATGATGCCTTGTTCTTCAAGTTTGCGCACCCGGGCCAGCACCGCGGGCGCGGAGAGATTGACGATTTCAGCAAGACGTGTGTGTGCAATACGACCATCCCGCTGGAGTACTTCTAGGATTTGGCGATCTTTCGCGTCCATGTTACCCCCAAGTAAGCTGAGTTTCCGTTTACTGGTCGATAAGCCCCCGCACCTGTTACGCCTCTTATGTTAAGTACTATATGAGGCAATAGAATCACATACATTGGTTGTTTTCTACAAAACCAAAAATATCCTTTAGCCATTTTCTACAAATTGGAGAAAAAAACAGCGTAATGCTAACTTAATTTAAATATTCAGCGCAGGAGCATGCGCCCAGCTTTCCTGGCTATCGCAATAGCGGAGTTTGTGAAAGCGCCGCCAAAACCGGGGCCAGGAAGGCAAGTCTGCTACTGCTCGAACAGGGCACGGTGTGGGAAAACCATCTCCCGGGGGTCAAGCTGGTGCTCAACCAAGAGTTGATGGTTAGCACGCTCAAAGTCATCGTGCATATCCTGGACCATCTCGAGTTGAGCGGCGGCCGGCTCAAACGAAAAGATGACAATGGCTACTGTAGACTCACCCGGAACAACAACCACACTACGATCGCCGGGAAGACGGCGCTGCACAACACCCGGAGCTTGTGAGGAATCAAGCACGGTACTGAGCCTTTGGAGGATTCGCGACACTTGAGGTGACGGGATCTGGACGTTACCATTGCGGATGATCTGCTTCTGGGACTCAACGTGGTAAATGGCAAATGACTCGACCCGCGCCTCGAAGTGGGCCCGCAGGAAACTGGTATGGCCAGGTTGGACAACTGTCTGCCAGGCACCTGTCTGCGGATCGCGCTTGATCAGTTGCTCAGTGATGTCGCGCTGTTCCTGGTAGCGCTGGTAGATCGCGTGAAACTGGGCCCGGTTGATCTTGCCCTGGTTGAACTCCTCGGCGACGGCCTGCATTTTGCGCCGGAGCCGGTTCAGCGCATTCGCCGCTTTTTCCTCGACCGAAAGCTGCGAGATGTCGACCTCTTCGGTCGGCGTAGGATCAGCGCGAACAGGCGGCTCAGGCCGGGAGGGACGCGGCATCGAGGGCATAATCGGCTGTCGGGGCGCATCCGGGCTCTGGGGACGAACGGGGGACGTATTGAAGCCGGAAACAGGAGATACCATTTGATCACCCGGTTCAAGTTGCGAATCCGAACCTTCTACTTCGTCAGGCTGATGTCGCCGTCCAGGAGTCTGGTCGTCTTCAGGCGGTTGTTGGGAGGCTGAAGTTGGCTCATCCACGAAAGCACTTACCTTAGAATTAATCCTGCTGTCCCCAATACTCAAGTTATATCATAAAAAGCGGCGCCAGGGGATGGATCCTGGTCAGAAAAACTATTAATAGCATCGCTGGTTTGCATAAATCCATGTCAAGGCTATACTAACTTCGTTGATATAGGGTCAAGTTTGTATGCACATCAATACTATAAAGGTTTTCGATTGATACGGCGAATTTTGAGCGCGCTCGTGCTTATCGCGATAATCCTCACAGCGGGTTGCGGGAACGATAACGATAGTGACGACTCCGTCAGCGATCCCACGCCACCCCCCGCTACCGAAACTCCCGAACTGCCACAGGAGTCCAGCGAGGCTGATGGTTCCCTGGTCGCAGAAGTGAACGGCCAACCCATTACCCGAGCCCAGCTCAATGCCGAGATCGATGCTCAGGCGCTGACCAGTCAGGCTGCTGACCCGCTGGCGTTCGAGTATCAGATCCTGGATGATATGATCGACCAGGTGCTCATCGAGCAGTTCGTCCTGGAGAACGACCTGGCGTCTGAAGCAGATGTCCAGGCGGAGATCGAAGCCCTGCAAGAAGAGGCCGCCTCACGGGATGTGACATTGGAGACCATTACCGGGTATCCACCCGAAATGACCGATCAAAAAATCCGCGAAGCGGTCTACACACGCGCAATGGTGGAGCACATCTCATCCCAGGTATCTGACACCTCTGTCCAGGTGCATGCGCGGCATATCCTGGTGAAAAATGAGGAAGCGGCCCGCGATGTCCTGAGCCAGCTGGACGCCGGCGCGTCGTTCGAGGAGCTTGCACGCCAGTTCTCAAAAGATGGATCGACGGCTGAAGCCGGCGGTGACCTGGGTTGGGTTGCCCGCGGGGATCTCCTGCAACAAGAAGTTGAAGATGTAATCTTCCAGATGGAACCGCAGTCGCGCTGGCAAGAGCCCGTTTCCAGTGCGCTGGGATACCATGTCGTCGAGGTGCTCGAAGTAGAGGAACGCCCCCTCGATGAGCAGCAGTTATTGCAACAGCAGCAACATGCTTTCCGGGAATGGCTAGAAGAACAGCGCACACAAGCAACGATCACACGCTATATTGGTCCCGAAGCCGTTTCATCGCCAGTCAGTGATGAGTAATTGCCGTGCCGGGATTGTGTTATACTGCATAGCAAACTCCCAAATTATTTGCATTGAAGATTAGTTTTAGGTCCGAGGAGGTCAAGCCAGTGCGACAAGCAGGAAGCGACTTATATGATCTGGTGAGTGTGTTTTTCCTGGCTTTGGGAGCGTTTATGTGCATCATCACCCTGCTAATTATGGGTGGTGTTGTAACTGCTGGCCCCTTTGAGCCTGAAGATCCGACTGCGACCCCGACCCGACTGGCTGCCGCGACCTTCACACCATCACCAATGACCCCGACCCAGACACCTGAACCCGCCACCGCGACCTATACCATAACGCCAACCTGGACGGATTTCCCAACCAATACCGCGTTGCCATCAACCACCCCAAGCCAAACGCAAACACCGACAATCACCTTGACCTGGACGCCCTCCAGCACGCCTTCGCAGACAGATATCCCGTCATCACCGACTGAAGCGCCAACGATCACAAATACGCCATCCATTACACCTACTGAAGGCCCCTCGCCGACGGCGACGATTACGGTGGCGCCCTTCCCGCTAACGGTGCAACAGGGAATGCCGCTGTTCCGAGATGCGTATCTCCATCCAGGCTGCGAATGGCAAGGGGTAGCGGGACAGGTCACCCTTCTAGGCGGCGCGCCCGGCCTGGGCTATGTCATTCAGGTAACCGGTGATGGCATTTCTGGCTCGTTAACTCAGGTCTCCGGAACCAACACAAACTTTGGTGCCGCCGGTTGGGAGATCAAAGTGGCGGATGGCGTCACCTCTGGGCGGTATCAGGTCCAGGTGTTGAGTGCTGATGGGACACAACAGTTGTCACCGGTCGTGGAACTCGCGTTTAACAGTGATTGTGAGCAGAACCTGGCGTTAATCAATTTCGTTCAGGTCCGGCCCTTCTAGCCAGCGCTCTCTATCATTTAATGATGCCCCCGCCAAGCAGCACGCCTCCTGATTCCCAGGATCAAGCCCCCGCCCGACGAACTGGGAAGCAGGGGGGGGTGTTCGATATCATTACAGTCGTGTTCTTGCTGGCCTCAGTCGCAATGCTGGGCGCCACCATATTGATCGTCAATGATCCCAAGGT
>JAADYW010000162.1 GCA_010092845.1 Chloroflexota bacterium | reverse complement strand
GCAGCCGCTGCAGCAGCAGCAGCACCGGCCGCGGTAGTTGAAGAAGAAGAACCCGTAGAAGCCAGCGAGGAAGCAACCGAAGATGTTGCTGAAACGGATGAAGCGGTCGCAGAAGAATCGGTTGAGGAGGAACCGGAGGCCGAGGTTAGCGAAGAGCAGGAATCCTAACAATACCTCCGATTGGAGTGACTCTCCGTGAAAGAACTGGTTGAATATATCGCCAAATCGCTAGTTGATGACCCTTCCCAGGTGGACGTCGAAGTCGTGCCGGATGGGAAGTTCATTGTGGTGAAACTCTACGTCGCTGCCGAAGACACGGGACGTGTTATCGGCAAAGACGGTCGGGTAGCGAATGCTATCCGTACGCTGTTGCGTGCGATGGCAACGAATGAAGGCAAGCGCGTTACGCTGAAGATTATTGATTAGTTGACCCCGGAACTGTATATGGCACCGCCAAACGTGCCCAATGGCCGAGGCCCAGAAGATCGTTCATCTGCTTCTGAGCCTCGATTTATGACCCTCGGCAAGATTATGCGGCCGCATGGTATTCGTGGCGAGCTACGGATGCGCCTGGATACCGCCTATCCAGACCGTTTGTTCGAAATCGATACCGTCTACATTGGCCGCAAACCCGATCCGCGGTCGGCAACGCTCTACAAACTGGAGAAAACCCGATTGCACCGCGGGGCTGCGCTCCTCACCCTGGCCGGCATAACGGACCGTTCGCAAGCGGATGCACTGCGCGGGCGCCTGGTGATGGTTCCTCTGGACGTTGGTGCCCCCCTGGAAGAAGGCGAATTCTACGTTTTCGAACTATTGGGTATGGGCGTCTATACTGAAGCAGGTGAGTATCTTGGAACCGTTAGAAGGATCCTCGAAACCGGGGCCAATGATGTTTTTCTTCTTGACGGCACTGAGCGCGGTGAGATACTTATTCCTGATACGGATGAAGTGATTCGCGAAATTGATCTAGAGGCTAGACGCATAACCATCACGCCTATCCCGGGGCTTCTATCAGACAAGTGAGGCGCGCCCCATGGGTCATCGCAACACCCCATTCTGGCTGGGCTTCAGTCTTATCAAGGGGATTGGTCCCAGCCGCCTGCGTGGGATCTACCGCCATTTCCACGGTGATCTTGAGGCTGCCTGGCAGGCTAGCCCCCAGGCACTGGAACACGCTGGCCTGAGTGGAACCGCGCTTGAGAATCTGCTGGAGCGGCGTACCAAACTCAACCTGAGTGGCTCATTGGAACGCCTGGCGGATCTGGGAGCGCGGATCTGTACCCTCGAAGACCCCGATTATCCGCGTTTGCTGGCCGAAATCCACGATGCGCCGCCGATATTCTATATTAAAGGCGAGCTGTTACCCGCAGATGAACGTGCATTGGCGATCGTCGGTACACGGCGCCCTACGGCTTATGGGGCCGGCGTCGCCGGGGACCTGGCGAGCGCACTGGCTCGGGCCGACATTACAATTGTCAGCGGACTGGCAATTGGGATTGATGTCGCGGCCCATCGAGCTGCTCTGGAGGCTGGCGGCCGCACCATTGCTGTTATGGGGAATGGCATTGATCAGATTTATCCCCCGCAGAATGCCCGCCTGGCTGACGATATCGTGCGCAACCGGCAGGGCGCCATCCTAACCGAGTATCCGCCGCGCACCCCTCCGGATGCCAAGCACTTTCCGGCCCGCAATCGCATCATCAGCGGCCTGTCGCTGGGAGTCCTCGTTGTGGAGGCTCCGGAACAGAGTGGCGCGCTTCTGAAGGCCAACCTGGCGGCTGAACAGGGCCGTGAGGTCTTTGCAGTGCCCGGCAATATCACGGTCCGCAATAGCTACGGCACCAATCGCCTGATTCAGGATGGGGCCAAATTGGTGCTTCGCTCTGACGACGTGCTCGAGGAGCTAAATCTGAGCCACCGCATCGTCCAGACGCGGCAGGAGGTGCAGTCGTTGTCGCCGGCGGATGAGATCGAAGCACAACTCTTGCAGATTATTGAGCTTGAACCATTGCATATCGACGAAATCGCCATTCGTAGCCAGTTGAGCATCCAGGAAGTCAGTGCCCGGTTGACAATGATGGCCCTGAAGGGGATGGTTCAAGAAACAGCACCCATGCACTATGGTTTGCATCGGAGTGCACTGTAGACAACCTAGAAAAGGAGTGCAGCGCTTGGCAGCAATGACCCAGAATTACTACGCGTTGATAATGGCCGGCGGGGGCGGAACCCGGCTCTGGCCATTAAGCCGCCAGAATCGACCCAAACAGTCGTTGTCACTGGTGGAAGAGGATACCATGTTCCGCATCTCAGTGGAGCGGCTCTTCCCTTTATTTGGTCCAGACCGGATTTTTGTGGTTACCGGTGCTAACATGCTGGATGATCTGCGGGCCGATGCCCCGGAGATCCCGGCTGAGAACTATATTGTTGAGCCTTTTGGCCAGGATAGTGGTCCCGCGGCCGGCCTTGGTACCGCGCATATATACGCCAAAGATCCCCAGGCGATTATCGCCGTGCTGACGTCTGATCACTATATCGAGGATGTAGCTGGTTTCCGACAGGCCCTCGAGGTGGCTGCTCAAACGGCGGCAAATGGGCATATTGTCACGCTGGGTATAACGCCGCATTTCCCGTCTACGGCTTTTGGTTATATTGAGCGTGGCGAGCAACTCACGACGGACGAGGGCCTGACCGTCTATCACTCTAATGGTTTCCGCGAAAAGCCCGACGAGGAAACTGCCCGGCGCTTTGTGGAAAGCGGTCGCTATAGCTGGAATGCGGGGATGTTTATCTGGAAGGCTGAGCAAGCGCTGGCCGAGTTCCGCCGTCAGCAGCCGATGATATACAAACACCTCGCGGCGATTCATGGGGCCTATGGAACCACCGACTATCGCCAGGCGATCGAAGGATGTTGGCCCAAGATGACCAAGATCTCGGTCGATTATGCCATCATGGAACATGCCCAGAATGTGACCGTCATCCCCGTAGACATTGGCTGGAGCGATATCGGGAGCTGGTCGACGCTATACGATTTGCTCACCGGGGATACGCAATCTGAGGCGGGGCAGAACATCACCCGTGGCGAAGACTGCGAACTTATCGCGGTCGATACCACCGGCACACTTGTTGTCAGCGAGCGTACGGTGGTCATGATCGGGCTAGACGACATGGTTGTGGTTGATACCGATGATGTGCTGATGATCTGTCCGCGTGACCGCGCGCAGGAAGTACGGGGTGTGGTCAAGAAACTGCGCCAGATGGGTCACGAGGATCTACTCTAGTCACCTCACGCCAGACAACGCGCTCAGCAAAACCTTGAATCAAAAGACCCCTCACGCGGAGGGGTCTTAAGGCTTTCAGGCAACTTCTGCCTGTTTTACCTACTCCATGGGCGCTTCGAACTCAGCCTGGATCTCGGCGGCGCGGGCATCCAGCGCCTCGAGGGTGGTCTCAACGTCGGCACCCTCAGCCAGGATGGTGTTGAAGGCGGCCTCAGCCTCGTCGCGGATCACGTCGTAACCAGAGACGGCCGGCTCGGTCTTGGACTCGCCGTTGAGCAGCAGATTCCAGGCCTGCTCGTACTGCGGGATCTCAGCGAAAACGTTGCCCAGCTCGTCGGTGGTGCTGATACGAACGGGGAAGTAGTTGGAGGCTTCTGCCCAGCGGGCCTGCTGGGCCGGCTCGGTGAACCAGCGGACGAACAGCCAGGCGGCGAGCTGCTGCTCGGTGGTGATGTTCTCACCCTGCAGGATGCTGACGCTGGCGCCGTAGACGTCAACGGCCGGGACCTCGGTGTAGGGCAGGTAGGCAACGCCCCAGTTGATGGGGTTCTCGCTCTCATTGACGGCAGCCTGAATGAACGGCAGACCGGAGCTGGAACCAACATAGAACAGGTTACCACCAGCGGCGAAGCGGTTCTGGTCCTCGAAGCGCTCGGGGATCAGGCCAGCGCAGCCATCTTCCAGCAGGGACTGCATGAAGCTCAGGGCCTCAACGGTGGCGGGGTTGTTGTAGTTGAACTCGCCGTCAGTGTAGATGTCTTCACCGAAGCCATAAGTCATGGCCGCGATGTTGGAAGCGTCGGTACGGATCATGTAACCCAGGGTCTCGCCATCGTAACCACTCCAGCCTTCCTCGGTGAAGCGGCAGCTCATCTCACGGAACTCTTCCCAGTTGCTCGGCGGTGCGTCATAGCCCAGCTCTTCCAGGGCGTCCATGTTATAGTACAGCACCTCGATGGAGCGGTTGGGCGGGAAACCAATGCGGGTACCGTCAGCAGCGAAGTCCTGGTTGAAGAAGGAACCGATGTAGTCGGCGGCCTCGGCCTCGTTCAGACCCCAGGTTGGGTTCTCGACAAAAACGCTCATGTCGAAGATACCATCACCCGCCTGGTAGGCCAGGGCCTGGTTCTGGTAGGCAACTACCAGGGTCGGCAGCTCGCCCGTGGTCAGACCAGCGATAACCTTCTGGTAGATGTCGCCATAGCCACCCTGGTTCGAGGCGTTGACGGTGATACCCCAGGGGTTGTTTTCGTTGAACTCGGTGACCAGCTCCGTCAGACGCTCTTCACGCGAGCCGCCGTGCTGGTGCCACCACTCGAACTCTACGCCAGTCGGATCAACACCCGCCAGTACACCTTCGGTGGCGGGGCCTTCCAGCTCGAACGTCGGGCGGAAATCGCCGCCGTCCTGAGCTTCGGTCGGGGTCGGCAACAATGCAACAACTAGAGCCAGAGCAAATACCAAAACAGCAAGTTTAGTCAGATAGGATTTCACCTTTGATGCCTCCTCAAGCATGTCTAAAGGTTTGAACGGTGTTGAAAACGTTTCCGCATGACTGTATCATGCGGCTTGAAATCGTAACGACAAACCATCAAATGCGCCATAAACGACAATTAAATGAAGTTTTACGCAGAATTAAGCTTCTTTAACTTTCGCGACGGCATTCAGGAAAACCGTAATTTGTATGCAGAAAGGAAATCTGACCCATGGGCTTGTGGAAGACGATTCGCAGTATGTTCAGTGGTGGCGGAACCCGGGCCACAGGCGACAATGTACGCTATCTCTATGTACGCCTCTACCAGTTTCCAGGGCGCCCAACAGCGGAGGACGAAGTTGTCGAGGTTCGGCTGGATTTGATGAATAGTCTGTCGATGGATGATGATGGTCAGTACTTCACCCGCAAAATCGTGGCTGGACCGCGTCAGTTTAAGCAGGCGGAGATGACACTCTATTTTGATCGCAACCGCCAGCTTATCGAGCACACCGTTGATGGCGGTGAACTGGTTGATCGCCAGGCTTATGTCGATTATCTGGCGCGTCAGGGCGAAACGCCACCCGAGCGCTAGGAACTCGGGCGGCTGCTGGTACCCCCGTGATAATCGCCGGCAGTGATCTCGAAAATAGTGCAGATGCGGCGGTCTTTGAAGCGGCTCTCGAAGCGATCCCCCAGCGATACGAGATTCTCGCTGAAAATCGTAATGACCATCGGTAACCTGGCCAGATACCGATAGTCGATAATCTGGAAGAGCTTCTCTGTGGCCCACGCTGAGGCCGTTTTGGTATGGAAATCATCCAGGATAAGCAAGGGGACCTGCCGGACCTCCTTGAAGCGGCGGTTAAGCGCCAGGCCATCCTCCTCCTTCATGCCGGAGCGCAGATAATCGAGCAAATCGGCCACGGTGACGAATAGCATGGGCTGTCCGCTCGCCTTGTGGTGATTGGCAATCGCCGCCGCTAGATGTGTTTTGCCGCAGCCGTGGACGCCGTGGAATATCAACCACCCCTGCGGATTGGCCGCGAAATTGCGGGCCCGCTCCAGTGCGCGTTGGAGATTCGATGAACGCCGGAGATCGAAGTTTTCGAACGTCATGTCGCCATAGAGGGCCAGGTTCGAAAGCTCGCTCTGGCCCTGCTCGATCGCCCCACGCCGGAAATCAGGCAGATTCATGTGGACGATCCGGGTCAGGTTTTCGTCCAGGAGGCGGCTCCGGATGCGTTCATCCATGCGTTCAATGGCCCGGTTGGTGGTTACGACGGTCGGGAGACGGTGAACATAGCGGTGGTTGAGCAACTGGAAGAGCTTTTCCCCGGCCCAAGCGGTCGGGCTTTCCGTTCCCAGGTCATCCAGGATTAGAAACGGCGTGCTGCGGACGCGCATGAACAGATCATCATAACTCACCTCGGCACCGGCCGAATAGCTGACACGCAGGTGATCGAGCAGGTCGGGAACAGTAACAAAAACAACTTCGTGCCCCTGGTCTAGCTGGTAGTTGCCGACCGCCGCGGCCAGATGGGTCTTACCCGAGCCATAGCCACCCTGTAGCAGCAGCCAGCCATCAGGCTGCTGGGCATAAAAGGATACCAGATCGTAGATATACCCAAGCATCGCGTTCTGGTCGGCCGCCAGACCGTGAATGGTCGTCTGGAAAGTATCGAAACGAAACTGGCGGTAGGCGCTCATATTGCTGATGCGCTGGAGGTGATTCCGCCGGCGCTCGGCAATTTGATCGCGCTGGCAGACGCACGCGAAAGCCTTCCCGAAGTCCGGGTGATTGATCGGCACATCACGGGTCACATAGCCCATCCCGCCGCAGATGGGACAGGGCTCAACCTTAGCTCCCGATTCAGCATTCGCTGAAGTCGGAGTAGTCTCCCTTTTGAGTCCCATATTGCGAAGTATCTCGTCCATCGACTGCATGCTTGTGTTTTCCTTCTGCTGACCAGCGCTCCAGGATGGCCTGGATATAACGCCAGCTCCGTTTGTTCTGTTCGACGGCGATCTTGATGGCCTCTGCAAGCCAGTGATCCGGGTATTCGTCTTCGGCGTCACGCAGTTGCTCGGCCACGATCGGGGTGATACTCCCGATGTTTTGCTCGTAAAGCACGAAGATATTGGGGCGTTCGGTGATGAGCTGTAATGGACGTTTCTCGTCGCCGGGCCACCAGTCTCCGTTGGCAATCGCTTGAATGGCGTTCCGGCCATGCGCCGTGTTCATGAAGTACACTGTCTCAGGCTCGCCCTGGATTTCGACTGCCGCTGCGAGCAGGGTGCTGCGGGCAACTGCGCGCTCAAAGGCATCACGCAGCACACGTTCGCGTGCATCCGACTTGTCGGTTAGCCCTTGCACGAGCGACTCATCTGCCAACGCTTCGGCAAAGCGTACGTAACGGTATGCGCCCTCCTGCCGGTATAATGCCCAGAAGCAATATAGCGTGATCTTCATTTCGCCGAGATGATCGATCACCGGCAGTAGTTCGCTGAAGAACTGGTTCGGAATGCGGATTTGAGGTTGCTTGCCCGGTGGAAAGCCGCGAAATCCTTGCACGATGGTCCTGTCCTAAAATCCAGAGAGATCGACGTCGGTTTGTTTAAGATTCGCAAATTGCGTGAGCTCTTTTTTGAAGTAGAGCGTGATCGTTCCCACTGGCCCATTCCGGTGCTTGGCGACGATGACATCAGCCTGATTGGGCCGCTCGGTGTCTTCGTTGTAGACTTCATCCCGATAGATGAACATGACCACGTCGGCGTCTTGCTCAATACTGCCGCTTTCCCGCAGGTCAGAAAGCACGGGGCGTTTGTCGCCGCGCTGCTCAACAGCGCGCGAGAGCTGCGAAGCCGCGAGGACAGGGACGTTCAGCTCGCGGGCCAGTTCCTTCAAGTTGCGCGAGATCGCGCTAACCTCCTGGACGCGATTCTCGGAGCGACGTGCCACCCCGGCGGATGACATCAACTGAAGATAGTCCACCACAACCAGGTCCAGCCCGTATTCGCGATACAAGCGGCGGCATTTACCCCGCATCTGCAGCGGCGAGATAGCGGGCGTGTCATCCAGGAAAACGGGCAGATTTCCCAATGTGCCCGTCGCCTGAACGAAAAGGTCCCACTGGCGTTCATCGAGCTGGCCAGACCGTAGAAGCTGCGTGTTGATCCCTGTCTCAGCGGCAATGAGCCGCTGGATGAGTTGCTCGGTACTCATCTCCAGGCTGAAGACTGCCACCCGTGCTCCTGAAACGCGGGCCGCATTGACCGCGATATTCAGGATCAACGAGGTCTTGCCCATCCCCGGGCGCGCCGCCAGGATCGTCAGGTCACTTTTTTGCAGCCCACCTAACAACTTGTCAAGATCATTAAAACCTGTCGGGGTACCCAGAGGCTCATCGCGGTGTTCATAGAGATACTCGACGCGCTCAAAATAGTCGGTAATGGCGCGGCGGATCGAGAGCATGTCCTTCTTGGATTTCTGCTCCGTCACCGCGAATAATGTTGCCTCGGCCCGGTCAATAACCTCATTGATATCGACATCTTCGGTGTTGGCAATCTGAGCGATATCACCAGCCGCTTCGAGGATACGGCGCCGGATGGCAGCCCGTTCAATAATGCGGCCGTAGACCTCGGCGTGCAACGAGGTCGGGGTGTTATTGATAAGATAGGCGATGTATGCGGTTCCGCCAATATCTTCTAGCCGGTTGAGGTCACGAAGCTCCTGCGCCGTGGTCAGGTTATCAATTGCTTCACCACGTTCATGCAGGCGGACCATCGCCATCCAGAGCCACTGGTGGCGCAAGATGAAGAAATCCTCACCCCGCAAGAAACCGATGACATCAACCATTGCATCAGGGTTAATAAGAATAGCACCCAGCAGGGCTTCTTCGGCTTCTACACTATGAGGAGCGACAAATGTCGTCTGGCTTTCTGGATTTGACATCGAGTTCTGGCCAATCGAATGTAAAATGAATACTCAGGCCAATCATCCAGGATGATCGTCTGGTCGGTATTTGTTTTCGCTATCGACCTGTAGGTCTTAGGGTCCTTATAAGGATACGCGGTGTGTGTGATGACGACAAGCGAAGACCGGATAAAAATACCCGGTCCTATTCTGGTGCCGGCAATGGAATATTGAGCGTCAGGAATTGCGCGGCATCGATCCAGTAGCCATTGACCGCCATTTCCCAATGTAGATGCGGACCCTGAACGCGCCCGGTGTTGCCAACCAGGCCAATGATTTCGCCCTGACGCACTAGTTGCCCTGGCACCACCATGATCTCGCTCAGATGGGAGTAACCAGTCAGGATGCCCCAGCCGTGATCGATAATGACGTGGTTGCCGTGGATTGGCAGGTGCTCAGCGAAGACAACCCGTCCATCTGACGCTGCACCCACCGGCGTACCAACCACCGCACGGTAATCAACACCTGTATGGCGGCCAGTGAGCTGGTCCGTGTTGTAGACTCGAAAGCCACCAAAGGCAGAGATAACCGGGCCGGGGATGGGTTGCACAAAACTCGTGAACATACGCTCAGGTGTGGTCCGCTGATGAACGCGCTCGATCCGGTCAAAGTTCTCCGCATTGAGCTCAGGATCCAATAGGGGCTCGAGACTATACGAGATCTCGATGTCCTGCGAGTCAAATTCACCATACAGCACCGTCACCGGCCGGCTGGTTATCGTCGGCGGCTGCTCCAGAGTGGTCCAGGTAAAAACATCTAGCGTGCTCTCACCGGGGGTGGCGTCCATACTAATGGCGAGAAAGCCTACCCAGTCGCCGACATTCGTGGGGTGCAATTGGATCATTGTTCCCAGAAATGTGGCCTGAGCCTGGACAATGTCTGGACCCTGGACGCGCAAGAGGGCGGTGCGACCTTGTCGCAACTCATCCCCTGGCTCCAGTGTGATGCTGACCTGTTGTGATCCTGACTGGGCCTGAAGCGATGCCACTGGAAAGAGCGTCGCCAATACCATTAGTCCAACGATAAGTAGCGCACTCGGCAATTGCTTACTCAACAATATGTCCTCTACAAAAAACTCGTCACGATTCGTGCTGCGATTCTAAGCATGGCTGTGCAGACCTGTCCAGACAGAATCCAACAGCGCCGGGGAATCGGCGGGTAAAAGGCATCCTGTGGACCGTTGCCGGGCGGGGATAACGATGCTACTATGGATCCGTAAGATCCGACACATTCCGCTGGTCAATGTCTTAGGCGACATCTGAATATTGTCTGGCTATCGAATTGCAACGTTGTTGAGTAGGTGAAGCAATATGTCCGTTTCCACCGATCCCCGTCGTTACTATCCACCGCCCCCCAATGCCCGCGTGGAACCGGTCAATCCCTGGGTGATCCGCTTACCAATGCTGGCGATCACCGGCTTGTTGCTGGTCTTTTTCATCCTGGTTACAGCGCTGGCCGGTTACCAGTTCATGTATCAGGACAAAATATACCCGGGTGTCTCCACAGTTTACGGCCTGGATTTGACCGGGATGACACGTGATGAGGCTCGCTTGGCCCTCCAGGAGCGCTTTAGCTACACGGATGAGGCCATTTTCGTTTTCCAGCATGGTGGCCAGCGGTGGGAGTACACCGCCGCGGAGCTGGGGGTCAACTTTGATGTTGACGCGACGGTCGAGCGCGCCTATGCGGCCGGTCGCAGCCGCGGCGAGTTGGGCAATCTATGGGATCAATGGGATATCTGGCGCAATGGGCATCCCGTATCCCCGGTGATCACCTACAACGAGACTGAGGCTGAGCGAATTGTCCGCAACATTGCCGCCAGTTATGTGGACCAACCCGTGCTCGACGCAACGCTCACTATTCGTGATGGACGCGCGATCGCGACACCGAGCCAGGTCGGGCGCGAGATCGATGTCCAACTGGTACTAGATCAACTGCGCCGCCAAATCCTCTCGCTGAGTATGCGCAGTGAGATTAATCTCGTTGTGGCTGAACAGACGCCTACGATCTGGGATGCTGAGGAAGCGGCGCGCCTGGCCAATATTGCTCTGGATCCGCGTGGCGTGTCCTTTTTTGTCCCGGCCGAACAAGGTGGCGGGGCGGGCCCCTGGACGGCAACGCCGGAGTCGATCGAGAATATGTTACGAATTGAGCGGGTAGATAACGGCGATGGCACTGCCCGCTATGAAGTCAGCATCACTACCGACCAGACTCGCGAATTCCTGAACCGCATCGCGCCCGAGCTTGAAGTGCGCCCCGTCAATGCGCGTTTCATTTTCAACGACGACACACGCGAGCTGGAGGTGATCCAGCCGAGCCAACCCGGCCGCATTCTGGATATCGAAGCCACCATACCCCAGTTCGAGCAAACCGTGTTCTCCACGGATAACCGCTCTGTGCCCTTGGAGTTCCAGACGGTGCAGGCCGATATCCACGATGAAATGACGGCAGAGGAACTCGGGATCCGCGAAAATGTCATCAGCGCCACGACGTATTTTGTGGGGAGTAGTGCCTCACGCCGGACCAACGTCCAGGTCGCCGCTGCGCGTTTTCACGGCCTGGTAATCCCACCCAATTCGGTCTTCTCGTTCAACGAATGGCTGGGCGATGTGAGCCTGGACAGCGGCTATGAAGAAGCCCTGATCATCTATGGTGACCAGACGATTACCGGGGTGGGAGGTGGGGTGTGTCAGGTCTCAACCACCGTTTTCCAGGCGGCATTCTATGGCGGGTATCCTATCTTAGAGCGTGTTCCGCATGGCTACCGGGTCGCTTACTATGAGCAGGGTGAGGGCGCGGGTATGGATGCCACTGTCTACTCCCCGATTGTCGACTTCAAGTTCGAGAATGACACGGATTACCATCTGCTGATCGAAACCTACACCAACACTTCACGCAGCACGCTGACCTTTAAGTTCTACAGCACCGATATCGGCCGTCAGGTGGAGAAAGATGGGCCCTATTTCCGCAACACCCAGCCTGCCCCACCACCGATCTACCGCGAAACGCCAGGGGTGACAAGAGCGACGCAGGTTGACTACGCGGTTTCTGGTGCCGAGGTCTATGTATTCCGTACCATAAAGGATGCATCTGGAAACATCCTCGTTGATCGTGAGGAGTTCTTCTCTAACTATGTGCCGTGGCCAGCCCAGTACCAGGTGCCACCCGGCGATCCACGCGCTAATCGCTAGTCTTGTCTGAGACTCGCGCCCATCTCGGCCAGCTCCGTTGCCCTGACCTGCCATAGATCGGCGACGAGCTGGTCGATTTTGGCTTCATGAGGAGCAACAGCCTCACCGCTCTGGGTGGCAGCTTGTGCTTGCTTCCCCGCCTGGGCTAATGCCTGATGCAGTGGATTGGCTTGATCGAAGCGTGGGACCGGAACATGTTGCAGGATATGGGTAGAGAGTTGCGTTGTGATGGCATAGGCCGCGACAATCGCCCGGCTGGGAGTGCTGTTTAGACACGCAGCCAGATAGTGGGCTTCATCTGCCCCCGCCGCCGGGACCAGAATGAGGCGATGATCGGGTATTAGCACCTTTCCGGTCACCGGATCAGGCAGAACTACGGCCGCCGTCAATTCCTTCGCGATATAGCGCCAGACGACTTTGTACGGCGCCAGCGTATAGGGTCCGACGCCGAACATCGTGTAAAAGGCGTCTGACCGTTGAAAATAGCGCCGGTAGGCCGAGCGACGGCGTAACACGGCTTCAAATTCTGCCAGGTAGGCGTGTGTTTTGGGTAAGGTCGTTTGGAGCCAGGCCTCACGATAGCCACGTTGTGTATCCGGATCTTGTACCAGTAATACTGCTTTCTCGGCTTGCGCGGTCCAGCGTCGCACATCGCGACCTCTCAGGAGTGGATACACCAGTTCTTCTTCGATTTCGGTTGTTACTGCTGGCAGCGGATGGCGACTATGCTCGACAAGATTGCGGACACGAAGCCCACCTTCAGGGGCGTTTTCGAGAATCTCCAGCCAGTACACCCCATTGGCGCCCCCCGAGTTAACCCCCTCGTAGCCCCGATAATCCGCAGGATTCATGAGCCGCTGCAGTGTGCCGGCTAGGGTAGGTGGGCCGGTCATCCAGGGCGAGTGATCAACCTGGGGATTGATGGGCACCGCCACTTCTGCCTGTCGCTCAGTTTGGGAGATAACCCGCTCTAAGCTGGCGGCGGCGAGGGGCGTTTGGCGCCTGGTTTCAGCCGCCAGCGCGTGTAAGGCACAGGATAAGTTGTCTGTCCGCCCTTGCCCAGGATCACCAGGGCAGTGCGATTTTGGGCCTTTGCAAACGGCTTGATCGTGCTCAAATCGTCAACTGCAATGACCTCGATTGGTGTTCCTTGGCCCTGGCCAAATTCGCGAAAACCCTGGCCGGCAGCCGTCTTAAAGACCGCTGCAGTGATTACAAAGCCTAATCGCCCTGTTTCCGCGAGATAGCAATCGAGCGCTACCATCGTCATCAGCAGCGAGAGGTCCTTCTTGCCTTTGCCCAGAATAGACTCGAAGTCCCTATGCGGGAAGAGCCGATAGTGGTGCCATAATGCCCGCGTCTTCTCGCGATAGCTGGGCATCAGGCTTTGCCAGTTTACCCAGGGGGGGTTGCCGACAACGTAGTCATAGCGGCGATTTTCTGGCGGGGTGTCCAATATGGTGTCCATCTGGTACACCGGAATATGGTGCGGTGATTGTATTGCATCATTACCCAGCATCAAGAGGTAGTTTGCCCGTGTGGAAAGCACCGCTAGCGGGTTCAAGTCGAAGCCAACGATCTGTCCGGAATAGGAATCCGGACCATGCTGGCGCAGACGATTCAGGGCGCAGGCCAGAAACACTCCGGACCCGCAACTTGGGTCCAGTAAGGTGGTGTTGGGATCCCCGTGGTAGCCAATGCGGTCCAGGAGATAAGTCGCTAGCCAAGAGGGGGTGTAGTATTCGCCCAGTCGGTGGCGTAGCGAGGGCGGTAACAGATCCTGGTAGAGTTGCTGCAGCAGATCTCTGGGCATGTGTCGGGTTGGGGGGAGCTGGCGTTCGGCAATCCGGGTGATGATGGAGGTTAGCTGGGTAGCCAGCGCAGGTGTCCATACGTCCAGATACCAGCTAAAGATGTCTCTGGTCTCCAGGAAATTGGCGATCCCCGCATCTCGAAAGACTACGCCGGTTTCGATATTCATCAGAAACCTGGCGCACGCAGGTGGCGACATTGGCACGGTCATCGCAGGTACAATCGTGCGGTAGGCGAGTAGTTTGACGATGAGAGCGTAGTACGTTTGGACGGCAAACAGCCAGCGGGAGAGATTAGCCTCTCCTTCCGCTAGACCATAGAGCTGGCGCTGACTGAGCTTGAGCTTGTCCAGGGGGATGCCTACGGCTTGTTGAAAGACCTGCTGCCAGGCAGCCCACTGGTTGATGGCTGCCGGGTCCTGCTGGCTGGCCAGAAGTCCACTGAGCACGCTCAGTGAGCTATGGGTAACGGCTGCACGGCGCCCGAATAGCTGGACAAGCCCGGCTGGGCTCAGGAACTGCGTCATGACGGAGTATCCTCTGGCTTGACCAGCGCTTGAAGAAGGGCCAATTCGCCGGATGTGAGGTGCCACAGGTGGGCAGCCTGCTGGTCAATCTCAGCCTCAATCTCGGCTAAGGTGGGGTCTGGAACGTCGCCCTGCGCGGCCTGATGGGCGGCCCAGGACAGTTCAGCCAGTCGGCGATGATGGTCATTGCCTGGATCGTAGGTTTTGATCTGCAAATGTGCCAGCATGCCCGGTGTACCGAAGCTCCGGCTGGTGGCATGGTTGCAAGCCCGGACCACCGCATCCACGGGGCCCGAGTTGAGCAACGCGCACAGGTAGTGGGCTTCGTCGGCGGTCTCACAGGCAACAAAGGTCAGGGTTTCCTGGGGAACAATCGGTTTTCCATCCAGGGTCTCGGCGACAGTGGCCGTCATCTGGTTACTCATCCGCTTCCAGACGACTTTGAAGGGGGCAAATGTGGCCTGACTGAGATTGAAAATGGAGTAGAAAGGAGCCTCTGATCTGTAGTAGCGGCGATAGCCAGCCCGTGCGACAAGCTCTTCCTTAAAACTTGAGAGATAGGCGTAGACATTGGGGTAATGCTTGCGTAGCCAATCAGTGTCATAGCCGCGGCGTGTCTCAGGGTTCTGGGGAATGAGAATCGCGCGCTGTGGCCGGGCCCGCCAGCGGCGTATATCCCTGGCGCGCAACAGTGGAAACACGAGGTTTCCCTCAAAAAGATGTGTCACTGGGCGGATTGGCTTCTTGCTATTCTCCGGGCTGTTGCGAGCCCACAACTGGTTATCGGCCCGGCATTGCAGGATTTCCAGCCAGTACACGCCGTTTAACCAGGTGCATGCACCGCTCATAGCTTGGTAGTCGGACGGGTATAGGAGTTTGCTGGCCGCCCCTAGCAGTCCAGCTTGCCCGTGTATCCAGGGAGAAGTGGGATCCCGGGGATCCACTGGCTGGGCATTTGCTTCCTCAGGATGGGAACGACTATGCCAGATCGTGTAGGATACTGGATAGGTGGTCGGGATACCTTTCTGAGCGATCATCACGCTAACCGGTGCGGATATGCCCTCAAATGGGCGCAGCGCTGACATATCGTCAATATGAACGATCTTAAAAGGGGTGTTGTCACCTAGCTGGAAGCGGCGGAAACCCTGGCCCGCGCTGGCAGTTGTGAAGACGCTGCGGCTGATGATGAAGCCAAGATGCCCGTTATCCTTCACAAATCGGTCCAGCGCGCGGTAGGTCATCAACATAGCCAGGTCTTTCTTGCCCTGGCCCAGTAGCGTGGCGAAGCCGCGGTGCGGGAAAAGCCCGTAGTCTTGCCAGAAGGGTTGTGTTGCTTGACGGTACGCTTTGGGTAGCCGTTCCCAGTTAACCCATGGCGGATTACCGGCAACGACATCAAAGGGTGGTCCGTGATACTCATCTAGAATCGAGTCCATGCAGTGGACGGGGATATGGAGGGGGCCACTTTCATGGCGGAGAGCCGGGCTAATGGCGTGCAGATAGGCCGTTTGCGCAGACAGAACGGCCAGGGGCTGGATGTCGACGCCAGTAACACACTGCGTGATGACCTCAGGGGTAGGCTCGGCGGGTGCATAGTGCTGGCGCAGCCGGTGTATAGCCAGCACCAGGAATACGCCAGAGCCGCAGGCCGGATCAAGGAGTCGTATCCTGGGATCACCCAAGTAGTTCAGGCGATTGAGGGTGTGGTTGGCGAGCCACGACGGCGTATAGTACTCGCCAAGTGTTTGCCGTATCCGTGTTGGGACCAGGGCGCGATAGAGTGTATTGAGTAGCTCAGATTGGCCATCGGGGAGAGGCAGCCTATACATGCTGAGTCGTGTAACTGTCTGTGCCAGTTGATCAAAGAGCGTTTCCGTTGCGCTGGAAAGATACCATGCGTAGTCGGTTGCCTGCCCGGATAGGACGATCCCGTGCTCATGCAGTATCTCGCCGCAAACCAGGCGCGCCAAATAGCTTGGCCAGTCTGCTGAGTTGGATGCAAGCGGTCGTCCATCAACCGATTCTTCGAGGGCTGAGGTGACAATCTGGGCGGCCAGTTGGTGGCAGATCAAGGCATAGTAGGTCTCAGTTGCAAAGAGCCAGCGCCAACCGTTGCCGTCACTAATCAGGGGCTTGGCCTGCGGACCGAAGTGTTGGGGTTCGAGCTTAGGCAACTCACCCCCGTGGCGTACCTGGTAGGCAGCTAGCCAGTGCGCATACGCTGGCTCGGCATCAGATTGCTGCGCGGTATGATAGAGCGCTTGGATCGTCTGACGCGCTTGGGGGTCACGTAGTCCGAATACCTTTGCCAGCTGCGGCCCGGTCAGGACAGGCACCGATGATCGTCCTACAAGTAGCCAGACGCCTGATACCAGCGATAGGTATCTGCGATACTCTGGGGAATGTCGTGTTGGGGATCGCCCAGCTCGCGCCACGCCTTGTTACAGTCGAAGTAGATTTCATGTGTGCTCAGCCGCAGTTGGTTGCCTTCAACATCGCCCGGCAATTTGATTCGGAGAAAGTGGGCTAGATCAGCGAGACGCGCGACCAAATGCACCACCGGTCTATAGGTGGGTATTCGCGGGGGCGTAGTACCAACGATACGCGCGATAAGCTTGAATAGCGCCTGGTTGCTCAAATCAGCAGTGCCCAGAAGATAGCGCTCTCCCGTGCGGCCTTTTTCGGCTGCAAGGAGGTGATAGCGGGCGACGTCACGCACGTCAATGATAGTGATGCCACCCTGCATCGGCATAAAGGGAACCCGCCCCTCCGCCATTTCGATGATCAGGCTTCCCGAAATCAAGTTAAGATCGCCAGGCCCCAGGATCACCGCCGGGTTGAGAATGACACAGTCGAGGCCGCGTTGCAGCGCCTTGTAGACTTCGGCTTCGGCCAGGAATTTGCTGTGGCCGTAGGGGTAGAGCCGGGGATCGGTGTTGAAATGGTGGGCCTCAGAAATCGTATAGCCATCAGTTGAAAGCCCCGTTGCGGCCGCGCTACTGGTGAAAATGAAACGGCTGACACCAGCGCGCTCACTTGCTTCGAGCAGCAATCGCGTACCGTCGACATTGACTTCGTAGAGGCGCTCTTTTTCTGTGCGCCAGTAGGCCGATACGGCGGCGACGTGAAAGACCCATTCGATGCCGTCAACTGCTCGTGCGAGTATGGCCGGGTCTGTGAGGTCGCCGGTGATGTGTTCGACATCGAGATCATTGATCGCGTCTAGGCGGCTGGACTCCCGCCGCATGATCCGCACCTGGTGACCGGCATCAACCAGTGAGCGCGCTACCCAGGAGCCAACGAAACCCGTGGCGCCGGTGACAAGAGTGGTTGCCATCAATTAGTCTTCCTTGGTGGGGGATAGGGGACCGTCGTTATCCTGATAATCATCCTCTTCGAGTGCGGTGAAGCGCATAAAAGCACGCTCCTGAGCGCTCATCTCGGGCGGATACTCCACGCCAATATCATAGGATTCTAGAATGCGGTAGCCTTCTTTTACGTAGCTGCGGATGGTGTGCGGGCTAACGCCCATCTCATCGGCGGCAAGGTCCGCGCTCATGCCCTCGACGACACATAACTGGATAGCCTCACGGATGCGATCAGTCAACTCGGGGTAACGCCGCCTTTGAGGAAGAACAACGGCGTTTTGCAGGCGCTCATCTGCTTCCTCGGGTAATGTCTCTAGAACACTCTGTGAGATGGCAAACTCGGGGCGCTGTGCCCAGACAATAGCCCAGGCGATCTGGAGGCCAACATCGTTACGCAGGAAGTAGGCTCCTGCTACGGTATCCAGTGCCGCCAGGGCGTAATCCAGCCGCACAGAGCGATCCAAAACGATAATCAACAAGTCCTGGATGGCCTCGTGTAGTTGCCGGATGAGGCCCCTCAGGTGATCCGCTGTAGGACTGCTGAATGTATCGAGTAGGATTACATCGGGCCATTCGGCTTCAGTATGCTCTGCTAACCAGTGAGGAATCTCTCCGATGCTCTCGGCAAGATGGACGACGCGGGTGCGCCGGTCCCATGCCAGATAGCTACTGATTGCATTGCGTCCGTAGAAGTCGGTATCGTGAACCATGACCTTAAGATTTGTCTTGCTGATCACAGTTCCCCCTTTTCTGAGGCTTGTGGACTGGAGGTTTCAGGTGGTGGCGGCTCGGGG
>JAADYW010000161.1 GCA_010092845.1 Chloroflexota bacterium | reverse complement strand
CACCAGCACGGACTGTCGCCAGTTTTCCGGTGCGTGCAACATCAGTCATAAAAGAGCGGTACTCTTCTGGAGCCATCTCTCGCATGGTAAGCGTCTCCCAAGATTCCTATAACTCAACGGGAGCCATTTTAGGCCATGCACTGCATTCCCGCTAACAGCCCGCTCCTGGAGAACGGAGTTGAGTACCACTTCCCCCCACCGAAAATATGTGCTACGCTTGCAATGATCCAGCTTGCCTGAACGGGTCTAGGAGGCATATCAGGTGGCTACACCCCGCCGCAACCGGCAGAATGAAATCGTAGTAGCGGTTATTGTCACCAGCGCCCTGGCGCTCGCGATCACATTTGGGATCGTCTTGAACCTCGCCAGCCAGTCTGATGACGATGACGCTGAGGATAGTAATACGCCTGATACCGTTCTCATTGTTGACAACACCCAACCACCGGGTGACATAACACCCTCACCGGCATCACCGCAACCAGATGACACCGGCAGTACTGAGCCGACGATCGTGGTTATGGAGGAGTCCACCGAGGAGCCAACAGCAACTGAGACACCGCTGCCAGAAGCATCTGATACTGCTACCACCGACCCGTCCGCTACGCCAACCCCTACCCCGTCGCTGACAGCAACGGCCACCCAGGGGCCTACGGGTACGCCACGGCGAAGCCCGACGACAGAACCCTCGGAATCACCAAGCCTGGCGCCAACCAGCACCCCACGCCCCAGTGCCACGCGAACGCGGCGTCCTACACGGACCCCTATGCCCACCGATACCAGTACACCCATGGCTATGGATACGGCGACGCCTAGCCCCAGGCCCACTGAAACCCGAACGCCCCGCCCCACACGAACACCCCGGCCAAGCCAGACGCCAACCCCGACAGTGACGAATACACCAGCGCCGACGGCGACAAATACCATCACGCCGACAATCACGCTTTTCCCCAGCCCAACCAACACGCTATTCCCCGCGATGTCACCTACACCCCAGTGCACGCCTCAACCAGACTGGGTGCCATACATCGTCCAATCAGGTGACACCTTGTTCGAGTTAGCGCTGGCAGTCGGTTTGCGCACAGATGCTTTCCGGCAAGCCAACTGCATCACCGGGGATCGTATTCTCGCCGGGCAGACCATCCTGGTGCCGCCACAATCGCTGTTGTTACAAACACCAACTCCAGAGCCGTTAACGGGGGCCTGCCCGGATCCGCAAATCCAGATTACCTATCCCCAACCGGGTCAGGGCGTGCAGGGTTCATTTGTGGTGCGCGGGATTGCGAATGCCGAGTATTTTGGCTACTACAATGTGAGGTTAAAGGCTGAGGGGGCGTCCTTCCGCACGGTCTTTGACAGCAACCAGCGCTTGCCCCAACCCAGTGAATTGGGTGTCGTGACGTTTGACAATGGATACACACCGGGGCCGCACAAGCTCCAGCTTCAGGTATTCGATCCCTGGGGTGGGGTTGCGGGGAGATGTGAGATTCAGATCGTTCTCGAATAGCTATTTCCCGTATTCACACCGCTTCGGACAAGCCGCGGGGCACTGCAGGACGTGAGCCATAGCGTAGAACAAGCCATACGAAAACGGGTAAACGTAGCATACGACGCCAACGCCAGGGCTGGCGGATAAGCCGGAAGAGCCACTCTAGTCCCCAGCGGCGCATCCAGTACGGTGCACGCGGGACTTTGCCCGCCACAAAATCAAATGCGCCGCCAACCCCCATCGCCATTCTCACCGCCAGCCGATCACGATAGCGATCAATCCATAGGTCCTGGCGCGGGGCACCATAAGCCACCAATAGAATATCCGCCTGGCTCTGGTTCACCAGCGCGATAATCGCCTCTGCCTCTTGTTCGGCAGGGCTACCAGCGTATGTTCCGACCACGGCTAATCCAGGATAGTGGCTCTGGAGACGAGCCGCGGCCTCCTCGGCGACACCTGGGGCTGCGCCTAGCAGAAAGATACGCCACCCATCAGCAGCAGCACGTTCAGCCAGGCGATAGATCCCATCTGAGCCAGTGATGCGTGAAGGCAGCTTTTGGCCTAGCCAGCGCGCAGCCAGAAGCACACCCGTACCGTCTGGAATGCAGGCATTGGCTTGAGACAATACCCTGTAGAATTCCGGTTCCTTCTGGGCAATGACAAGAAACTCGGGATTGACCGTACAAATATGCTTCAGGCTACCCCCATCCTCGGTGATCCAGTGTCCAATCTGGTCCAGCCAGCTTGAATAGGTGTAAGCATTGACCCGAATCCCGAGTAGTTGAACCGTTTGATTAGCCATGCTGTGCAGTTGCCTCCAGCGTCGCCAGGGCCTCGGTCGCCGCCCGGTGCCAGGTAAATTGTTGTTCCTGACGATGCCCTTTGTCGACCAACTCTCGCCGCAAGCCCTCATCAGTCACCAAGCGCGCGATCCCAGCTGCAATCGCTTCGACGTCCAGCGGATCTACCAGCAAGGCTGCATCCGCTACCAGTTCGGGCAATGAGGATGTATTGGCACATAGCACGGGCGTGCCACAGCGCATGGCCTCCAGCACCGGAAAACCAAAACCTTCGTAAAGTGAAGGGAAAACAAATGCCAACGCCCCGCTATACAGAGCCGCGATATCAGCATCGGCGATATAGCCCGTCTGGATAACACCCGGCACGCCTTCTATCCAGGCGGGATCGTAAAGCCAGCCAGGCTTCCCGCCTAGAACAAGACTGATCTCGGCGTTGCCCGTTTCTTCGCGCCAGTGCGCATAGGCCTTCACCAACCGCGCGACATTCTTGCGTGGTTGTAGAGTCCCCAAAAAGAACAGATACTTCTCAGGAATGCCATAGACGGCGCGAGTATTTGCCAGCACTTCGGGATCCGTGACGGGCTTCAGGGCATCATCATTCCCCGGATAAACCACCCGGATTTTCTTCTCAGAAACGCCATAATAGGTCGTCAGATCGCGCTGGGTCGCGTATGAGTCAGCGAGAATCAACGTGGCACGACGAGAACTAAACCCAGTGGACCAATCCAGGTAGCGGCGTTCATCATCCGGATGTGCCTCAGGGAAATGGACATAGCCAAGATCATGAACCGTCACAACTGCGCGGCCGGGGAAGAATCGCGGGAGCGTATGCGCAGGCACAAAGGTCACATCGGGGCGAGACCACCAAAGCGCGGCAGCAAAACGGAGATGGGTCCACATCCGCGGCCAGGGAATCACGCGCTGGGACCAATTGGGCGCTGGCGAAAGCAAACCTTCCGGTGGCGTATCGCGAAAATAGAGGCTAAAGCGATGCGGGTTTGCCTCCAATGCCAGCATTGACCGGATGAGCTGTAGGGCGTAGTTCTCGGTCCCGGTACGCTGGCGCCGGGTTGTCCGGCTTGCATCAACCGCGATGTGCAGCCCCGCCATCAGCGATCCTGAAGTGCAGACGGCAACAGGATGATCCCCACGAAAGAAATCACCAGCGGCCAGTAGTCTTCGATAGCCTCCAGGATTGACTCCTCAATGATCTCCAACGTGACCAGGAAGGCGATTCCGCTGGCAAAAAGCAGAATCATTCCCGGGAAGACCAGGCCGACCTGATGGCTGCGCTCAAACAAGAATGTCAGGAAAAATGCTACCCCAACACCCGCTAGCGTCAACGGCCAGAACTCTTCGATGGGGAAGGTCGCCTCATCAATTGTGGTCAAGGCGAACAGCATCCCCCAGACAATAGCAATTACCGCCAGGAAAAACAATCCCCGTTCCCGACGCCCGGACGTAAAGAAGCGGAACAGATAAGTCAGCACCAACGACCCGATTAGAATCACCGTCGCCGCGGCGGGGGAGACGACGAGGCCTTCAATACGTCCTTCAGCCAGCAGGAGGATACCCAGACCAATGAAGCCGATCGCCAGCGGGAAAATGGCCAGCCGGCTGCTCCGCTTCTGGCGAATCGTCTCAGAGATGAACTCATGAACCGAATCCTCAGCCGGCGCTTGGTCGGCGGGTGCGGCCGGGATCAGTGGCCCCAGAGGTTGTGTCCGGCTGGCGGGGTCTTGCGCCACAGTCTCATCCGGATCGGTGTAAGGGATATCTGTTTCGACGAACTCCCCTTCTACCGTCTCCAACTCATCAGGGTGTGCACCTGCTTCCGGAGCGAGAGGGTCGTCAGCCGGAGAGTCGTCTGCACCGGTTGCCGTATCCGCGGTATCCGCCCACTCTTCGGGGTCTGGGAAATCGGCGTCGTGTTTCTGCTCAGACACGGGGCTTGTCTTCCATCACTTCCTCCAGCTGTGCCGCAGAAATCGGGCCCTCACGGACAACCCGCACCGTCCGCCCGTCGATTGCCGCCACAGTTGACGCAACAGCGCTCTTACAAACCCCGGCATCGATAGCCATTGATACGCTGTCGCCAAGCTGTTCCAGAGCTTCCTGGACGGTGGTACCGACTGGTTTCCCCGAACAGTTGGCGCTGGTGACGGCCAGCGCACCACCAGCAGCTTTGATAACGGCTCGTGTAATCGGGTTGTCGGGCACTCTGACACCCACAGTTGGCACCCCCGAAACGCGCTGGGGCAATCCATCCCGTTTGGGTAGGACCAGTGTCAGCGGCCCTGGCCAGAAAGTAGTGGCAATACGCCGAATCGCGGGGGGTAGCGGCTCAGTAACCAACTCGATGTCATCCAGTGAGGCTAACAGAATCGGTGTTGCCTTATCCGGCGGGCGTTGCTTGGCGACATATAAACGCAGAATCGCATCATCAGTCAACCGCGCCGCAAGCCCATAGACAGTATCCGTTGGAATTATAGCCAACTGGCCATCGTTAAGTAGCTCTCCCGCCACCGCAATTGCGTTGGGATCTTGTGCCGATAGGACAATCGTCATCCTAAGCTCTCCGATCGCTGAATCATTGCTATTCGGTCTAGCTTTGCGAGGTCTGGATAGATCGTCAGTGTAGCATCCGGCATTGAATCTTGCACCAATCGCTGGATAGCTGCTCCCTGGTCAGCGCCTATCTCCAACGCTAACAAGTTACCGTAACTTGGTCTGTCTCGAACAGATTCCAGGAGTTCACGGATCAAGGTCAGGCCATCTGCGCCGCCATCCAGCGCGGTCATAGGCTCCCAACGCGCAACATCCAGGGTTGTAAGTAGCTCGCGGGGGATATAGGGCAGATTAGCGACGACCACATCCGGCTGAACCGTATCAGGCAAATCCCGGAGCAAATGGCCCACCGCGAAGTTGATATGGCGGGCGCCGAGGCGCTCTGCATTCCGTCGCGCCACCGACAACGCAGCCGCACTGATGTCAGTCGCCCAGACAACCGCTTCAGGAAAGAGCAACGCCAGGGAAATCGCGATAATCCCGCTTCCAGTGCCGACATCCACAATCGTCGGAGGTCTGTTGGTGTAGTCACTACCCTGGATAGATGCTGCGACCCGTTCCACCAGCAACTCGGTCTCGGGCCGGGGGATGAGGACATCCGGCGAAACCTCGAAATCCCAGTGATAAAACCCCCGATAGCCCAGAATATAGGCCGCGGGGTAACCGCTGGCCCGCTTCTGGACAGCTAGCTGAAATTGTCGCGTCTGGGCATCTGTTAAGCGCGCGTCATCATGGGCCAACAACCAGGCAGCAGGCTTCTGGGTCACATATTCGAGCATAAGTCGCGCTTCATAGGCCGCGGCTTCGCTAATCGTATGTAGTTGCTGGCGTGCTGCGGCCAGTGCCTCGCGGATGACAACCCCTTGCATGATCGCCCTCGCTACTCCAGTGCTGTTTCTAGCCGTTCAGCCTGATCACGGGTTGCCAATTCGTCCATGAACTCGTCCAGGTCACCATCGAGTACCCCTGTCAGGTTATAACTGGAGAGATTAATGCGGTGATCGGTCACACGGTTCTGGGGAAAGTTATAGGTACGGATCTTCTCGCTGCGGTCGCCACCGCCAACCTGGCTGCGCCGTTGCGACTCGATCTCAGAACGTTGCCGTTCCATCTCCAGCTCATACAAGCGGGCCATCAGGATCTTCTTCGCGCGCTCGCGGTTCTGGAGCTGGCTGCGCTCATCCTGGCATTCAACCACAATCCCTGTAGGAATGTGGGTCATCCGGACCGCCGAGTCCGTTGTGTTCACGCTCTGACCGCCAGCGCCCTGGCTCCGAAACACATCAATGCGCACCTGGTTCATGTCGAGGTCAACTTCTACCTCATCAACTTCAGGCAGTACCGCCACGGTAGCCGTACTGGTGTGGATTCGCCCCTGGCTTTCCGTCGTTGGCACACGCTGCACACGGTGGACACCGCTTTCCCATTTCAAACGGCTGTAGGCGCCCTGGCCCCGTATTTCAAAGACGACGATCTTATAGCCCCCGATCCCAGTTTCATTCGCGGTAATGATCTCCGTCTTCCAACGGCGGCGCTCCGCATACCGGGAATACATACGAAATAAGTCCGCCGCGAAAAGCGCGGCCTCGTCGCCCCCGGCCCCACCCCGAATCTCGACGATAACATTCTTTTCGTCGCGCGGATCTTTGGGCAGGAGCAAGATCTTGAGTTCTTCTTCCAACTGAGGAATAAGGGTTTCGAGGCGATCCCACTCCTCGCGGGCCATTTCAGCGATTTCCGGGTCGTCGAGAAGCGCCCGCGTTTCTGCTTTCTCTTCGAGCGCCTGCTTGTACTCGCGATACTTGGATACCATCGGCTCTAGCGATGCTTTTTCCTGCGCCAGTTGTCCTACCCGTTCATAGTCAACAGCAATTTCCGGGTCGGCCATCTGGTTTTCGATTTCCAGGTAGCGGGCCTCGACGCCGGCGAGTTTGTCTTGTAGCGACATTGGTCATCAATCCCAATACGTTCTGATCAAAGTATGCTGAGTATTTTACCAGAGTATGATAGAGCCACTCAAGCAGGCAGTAGTTAGCAGTTGCAACTTGGGGCAATTTGACGGACAATCAAGCGTCATGAGTGGCTATACCCCATCCGCCAAAGCTGCTGAACGCGGCGAACCAAGTTATGTCTGGCGCAGTGGCCAGGAACGTCGTCTGGCGATGTTGGCCCGTCGCACGAATCTACACGATTGCGCCTTCCTAGAGGCAGGCTGTGGCAATGGTGTTTATGTTGCCAAGGTTCGAGAACGTTTTCAGGCACAGGTAGAGGCTTTTGACATTGAAGCCCACCGGGTCGCCGAGGCCAGACAACATGTGTCACACGCGGTCGTCGCTCGTGGCGAAGCATTGCCCTATCCAGACAACACTTTTGACGTGGTCTTCTCCAATGAGGTCGTCGAACACGTTGACGATGACCACCAGTTTGTTGCCGAGATGGTCCGGGTGCTCAAGCCAGGAGGGCGGCTGGCGATTTTCTGCCCGAACCGCTGGTATCCAGTTGAGCAACACGGCCATTTCTGGAAAGGTGAATATCACTTCGGGAATACACCATTGATTAACTACCTGCCCGATCGTTGGCGCAATAAGCTGGCGCCCCACGTACGCACCTACACCGCCCGTGGGATCCGCCGCCTGTTTAGAGACCAACCGGTGAAGATCCAACACCATTCGCGCATCTTCGGTGGCTATGACAACATCGTGGCCCGTTATCCCCGCCTGGGGAAGTGGCTGCGCCGCGTCCTCTACTTCCTCGAGAAGACGCCCATGCGCTTCTTTGGCCTCTCGCACTGGATCATCGTCGAAAAGCGTCCATATAACATTTAGTAGAAAAATATTACAAATATTGGGCTAATGTAAGGGTCACAGGAGCATCTGCTTCTATAGAGTGAATGCACAATGCGCGCGCGCAGCTTGAAAACAACGACAACAACCAGCCTACGCATAGGAGACTGATTGTATGCGCTCACTCTTTCGACTAGCTCCAGTCACTTTGATCATCGCTGTCGGGGCCGGTGTCCTCTTTGCGACATCTGTGCCCCATTCCGAAGCATCGCCCGATCACCAACGAATCCAATGTGGCGATGAAACGATCCCCGTATCAACCAGCATCCTCGATACCTGGCCCAATACGGACTTCTGTAAATATGACATCGACTACACTGAAGTCATCTCTGGTGGCCCCGCCCGGGATGGCATTACCCCGATTTACCCTGAGGACTATGTCTACCCTGAGAACATCGTCAATCTGGGTGGTCGTCCGGCAGCCTTCATTCCGCAGTACCAAACCATCGACGACGGCAACGAATGGCTCCCTGACCAGAGCCCTGTGATTGCGGTCGAGATCAATGGTGATGCCCGTGCCTATCCGCTCGGTGTGCTGACACGTCACGAGATTGCCAATACGACCATTGGCGGGGTGCCGGTAGCTGTCACGTTCTGCCCCCTGTGTAATGCTGGTATCACTTTCGAGCGGGTGATTGACGGGCAAGAATACCACTTCGGTGTCAGCGGCTTCCTGCGAAATAGCGACCTCATTATGTGGGATCACGAAACGGAGTCCTGGTGGCAGCAGGCAACTGGTACCGCCATCGTCGGCGAACTGACCGGGACTCAACTCGAAATCGTCACCTCCAGCATGGTCAGTTGGGCTGACTTCAAAGCCGCTTTCCCAGATGGCCAGGTCTTCATCGCGGTGTCCGCCGACTCTGGTGAGCCGGTCCGCAATTACGACCAGAATCCCTATGCTGGCTATGACTCCAGCTCCCAGCCTTTTCTTTTCCGTGGAGAGATCGACGAGCGCCTGCCTGCAACTGAGCGCGTGCTGGGCTATGAAAATGCCGAAACGGCCATCGCATATCCGTTCAACATCCTCAGCGAGCGGATCGTCATCAACGATACCGTCAACGATCAGCCCGTCGTTGTGTTCTGGCAACCCGGGGCTCGCTCAGCACTGGACCAAAGCACAATAAGTGAATCACGTGAGGTGGGGGCTGCCAACATTTTTGACCCCACACTCGAAGACGGCACCATCCTGACCTTTGTCGCCGATGACCAAACGATCCGGGATGAGGCAACCGGCAGCACGTGGAATATCTTCGGCGAGGCGATTGAGGGTGAGCTAGAAGGCACACAACTACGCCAACTGCGCAGCGTATCACATTTCTGGTTCGCCTGGAGCGCCTTCCAGCCCGAAACCCAAATCTGGGAAGCATCTGCAGAGTAATTAGCCCACAAGCTAAACCACCCATAATAGCAAACGACCTGCCCAAACCGCAGGTCGTTTGCTACTGTGCTGTGAGGGCCGACACCGTGGTCAGCGATTGAACGAACCTGGCTCAGTCCTTATCCTCCGTAAAAACTGGCAAATGCCCCAGGGCGATGATATCTAACCACTGAGACCGGTCGCCCTCGGTGAAGATCGCTGCTTCAGCAACAATCTCAGCCTTGGCCTTAT
>JAADYW010000160.1 GCA_010092845.1 Chloroflexota bacterium | reverse complement strand
AGATGTGTATAAGAGACAGTCTTGAAGCCGCGCATACGTTCAAGCGTATCCTCGGTAATGCCGAGAATCAGGATGGCTGTGAAGTCCAAAACGAGAATGATGCTCAGAATTGTCGTCACCGTTTGGAGACCTTCGCGTACCGGTCCGTCGAGCGTCTCAACCAAGACATCATCCAGCCCAATCACCAGGAACGCAATCGAGATGACACCGATGACTACCACGATCAAACCCCATCCAGCGCGGTCCTCTTTAGTGGGAATCATGCCGTTGCTGATGGCAAAGAGGATATATAGCCAGAACCAGAAGTCCGGTGTATTGAACTGGGCTTGCAGTGCGCTGGTGATGGTGGGGAGATCATATGTGCCCAGGGCTTCAAGCAGGATATGGAGATCGAGGATGGCCGTGCTGATATAGTAAACAAGGAACCCGGCCAGAATGAAGGGCACGCCACCGATGATGCTTGCCTTGAGCGTATCGGTTTTCTTCGTATCGATGGTCACGAAGTCATAGCGTAAGGTGCCGCTATCCTGTTCTTGTAGACGGGGCTCAAGTTTCTTCAGGGGGACATTGAGAATGCCGGCCACCAGGTACTGGGTGAACTCATGCAAGAAGACACCGGGGAAGAACACCAGATAGTAGAAGCCTGTGGCTGCACCCTTATCACCCGTCAGAAGATAGCCAACGCCGTAGGAGTGCTGGTGAATCCAGCGCTCGGCCACAAACAATGGGCCGAGCACCAGAAGCAATGATAACCAGGGGCCAATCAGACTGGTGATATCCATAGGGAATCAGGTCAAGTTCTTAGCCTCAGCCGCGATACGAACGAGTTCAACATAATCGCTGATCTTCAGGGATGCGCCCCCGATCAAGCCGCCATCGATGTCAGGTTGATCCATCAACTCGCGCGCGTTCGCTGGCTTCATGCTGCCACCGTAGAGGATGCGCGTAGCCTCCGCCACGGGCTGGCCATAAAGGTCAGCAACGGCTTTGCGAACTACATTACCCATAATCGATTGGGCTTGCTCAGGTGTGGCATTCTTGCCCGTCCCAATCGCCCAGATAGGTTCGTAGGCGATGATGATGTTGGCCATCTCGGTTTCGCTGATGCCCTCAAGCGCAGCCCGGATCTGTCTGTCGCAGACTTCCTCAGTCTGGCCCGCTTCATTCTGGGCTAGCGATTCGCCGATGGCGATAATCGGCTTGAGGCCGTGCCGCAGCGCAGCCTTTGTCTTTTTGTTGACTTGCTCGTCGGTTACTCCCAGATATTGGCGCGTTTCTGAATGGCCAATGATGGTATACTCGGCAATCCCTACGAGCATATTGGCCGCGACACAACTTGTAAAGGCGCCGCTTTCTTCCCAATGCACATCCTGGGCCCCAACCCTAACGCCAGAGCCGGTCAGCGCTGCACTGACGCCGGGAAGGGCGACATAAGGCGGGCAAACGACCCGCTCAATCTTCTCAAACTGCTGCAGATCACCTTTTATCGCGGACACAAACTCAACCGCTTCACTCGGTGTCTTGTTCATTTTCCAGTTGCCAGCGATCACAGGCGTTCGTATCACGTCATTCGTCCTTTCAGTCGTCAGTTACGTCTACTGAATCCGCTCCACCTTCCGCGGAGTCAGAATTATCTCCCACGGAATCCGCAGGCGCCCCCTCCTGGCTCCTGACGTCTGTGGTTGGTTGGGGCAGGTTGTCGATCTGTTCGCGGGCGCGTACCGTGATCCATTCTGGCACCTCGGGCAGATCCGCGATCAGTTCCCAGCTTTCCCGGGCTTCTTCATACAACTCTGTTTTCTCATAGTAATTGCCCAGGACGAGATAACCTTCAGGGAGAGGGGTGTTGCTCTCAATGCTTTCCAGGATGAGATCCTCGGTACTAACCTCTTCGATGCTCTCCTCAAAACACATCCTTACCATTCGCCTAGCACCTATACCCTCAGGGTTCGGAAAAACGCTCACAATCGCCTGAGCATACATGGCCTTAGCAAAGGCGTTCTCATCAAATTCTCGTGTCAGGACACAGAAGGTTTCCAATTCGCCCCGGTCGGCGGTGCTGGCCTGGATGTAGATATACTGGCTGGCCTCGCTGCGGATCTCGGAATCGTCTTCGCTGCGGATGAGTGCTGTCAAGTAGAGCCAGATAGCCTCATTATCCAAACCACGGTCGGAAAAGATCTCAGCCCAGGATGCCAGCTCAGCCGCTGTCACGGAGAACCCTTCAAATATGCTGCGCATGGTTTCCTGCGCTTCAGGGCGATTGTCATTCTCAAGTTGAGTGAGTGCCAGGGCGAAGAAGGCGGTCGGTTCTTCCGGGTATTCCTCGGTATAAGCCTCGGCCAATTCAGTTGTCAGGATCCCCTCTCGGGCGGCTTCAAGGATCTCCTGATCGATGGCTTGAGACTCAGGCTCGGCACCTTCCGCGACGAACTCCTCGCTGAATTTTGGATCCTCGGCAATACTGCCCATGATGCCTACGGAAACGATGCAGATAACGATGAATAGCAGGCAACCGCTCAAGGCCCAGCCCATGCCTGTGCCTCTGGTGCGCTGGTTAACTGAACTGCCTGGCACCAGAATACTACCTGGCGGTGGGGTCATCGGTGTTGACCCGGTTTGGGGTGTTGGTGTCCCAAAGGGCATGTCGGGGGCAGTCCCAAGTGGCTGGTTGTAGCCCACGGCTTCATTCAGGCGGCTCTGCCGTTGCGCCGACATTGCGGCTTCCTGCCGGACACCTGCATCTGATGGCGGTGTGACGATGGGCTCATCGTTGAAGGCCTCCGGACGCAAGGTATTAAGGCTAATCTCTTGCATATGGCTCTGGCCCAGGGCGTTCTTGAAGGCGGCGGCCAGTTCGCCCGCGGTACGATAGCGATCCTCACGAGGCTTGGCCAATGCTTTGGCGAGTACACCTTCGACTTCGCGCGGCACGGCGGGGTTCATTTCACTGGGTTGGGGTAGCGGCTTATAGATATGGTCGTGAATAATCGAGTAGGCCGTATCCGAGGTGAACGGTACCCGCCCTACCACCAACTCGTAGAGCACCACACCCAACGAGTAGATATCGGTGCCCGCATTGAGATCGCGTCTGCCCTGGGCTTGCTCAGGAGAGATATACTGCGGGGTTCCCAGCATCATATCATGGCTCAGCGTCGACTCGCCTGCACTAGCGACCCGGGCCAGACCGAAATCGGTCAAATAGGGCGTCCCCGACCTATCAATCACGATATTGGAGGGCTTGACATCGCGGTGCAGCACATCCTGCTGGTGTGCGTAATCCAGGGCCTGCGCAACTGCATCCAGAATCAATGTGACCTCTTGCAGGTCCGGGGGATTCTTACGCATCCGCTGTTTGAGTGTGAACCCCTCGACGAATTTCATCACCAGGTAGGGTTGACCCTCATAATCGGCGTAGTCGTAGATCGGTACGATATGCGGGTGATCCAGCTTGGTGACGATCTGAGCCTCACGCTTGAAGCGCTCCAGGAAGCTCTCATCTTCGGAAAAGGCAATGTGCATGACCTTGATGGCCACATGGCGATCAAGGTTTGGATGATAGGCCTTATAAACGGTAGCCATACCACCCTGGCCAAGCTGGGCAACAATTTTGTATTGCCCGACTGTCTGACCTATTGAAAAACTCATCGTGTCCTACCCATATCGTCAGTCTATAACCCTTGTACGATCTGCAAAGGATCTCACTGCGATACGGTTCCTCCTCTCGAATAATCCGCAGAAGTACCGACCTTGCCTCTGACAACTATTATATGCAACCATTGGCCTGAAACAACGACGGGCGCTAGCCTGGTTCAGAAATTGCCGCACCAGCACCCGTCATGATCAGCAGGCGGCCGCGGGGCTATGCCTTATCATTGAGTGCGGCCACACCGGGCAACTGTTTTCCTTCCAGCAGTTCCAGGCTGGCACCGCCGCCAGTGCTGATATGTGTCATCTTATCAGCAACTCCAGCTTGCTGTACCGCTGCGGCAGAGTCACCACCGCCAATGATCGTCTTCGTGCCCTTTTCCGTCAACTCAGCGAGGGTCATCGCTAATTGGATGGTGCCCTTGGCAAAATTCGGCATTTCGAATACGCCCATGGGGCCATTCCAGATGATCGTTCTAGCGCTTTCGAGTTCCTGCTGGAATGCATGGATGGCCCCCGCGCCGATATCAAGGATGCGCCACCCAGACGGGACATTCTCGTCGGAAGGGATCGACATGGCTTTGGCATTGTTGTCAAATGCGTCGGCGATGACGACCTCGCGCGGAAGGATGATCTTACCCTCTGCCGCTTCCATGAGGTCGCGGGCTGTATCCAGAACCTCGTCCTCAACCAGTGATTCACCGACATCGGTCCCCTGTGCTTTGAAGAACGTATTGGCCATTCCTCCGCCAATGAGGAGTCTGTCCACCTTCTGCAACAGGGTTTGAATCACTTCGATCTTGTCAGAGATTTTGGCACCCCCCATGATGGCGATAAAGGGTCGCTCAGGGCTTTCAACAGCATTGACCAGGAAGTCCAGTTCTTTTTCCATCAAGAACCCAGCCACGGCCGGCAGATGGTCCGCAACGCCAGTGGTGCTGGCATGCGCGCGATGCGCAGAACCAAAGGCGTCATTAACATATACGTCGCCCAGCGCGGCGAGTTGCTTGGACATCTCGGGATTGTTCTTTGTCTCGCCGCCATGAAAGCGCGTATTCTCGAGGAGAATCACGCCACCTTGAGGGAGATCCTCGATCGCCTTCTCGACTTTCTCCCCGATGCAGTCGTCTACGAACCGTGCCTCGGTCCCCAGGTGGTCCTGCAGAACGGGTACAACCGGTTTCAGTGAGAATTCGGGCTTACGTTCGCCCTTGGGGCGTCCTAGATGGGACATAAGGATCAGCGAGCGGGGTTTCTGTTCGAGGATGTATTTCAAAGTCGGCAGCGCGGCCTCGATGCGGGTATCATCCGTAACCTTGCCGTCGGCTACTGGCACATTGAAGTCAACCCGAACGAGGACACGCTTGTCTTTCATCTCGATGTCACGGATAGTCTTCTTTTTCATAAGAGTCCTAGTGTCTCCTCAGCTTGTGGTATTCGGTGACGAAACCCAGGGAGGAGACCACGCCCCTCCCCAGGATCGGTTCGCTAGAGTTTCTTGCCCATTAACAGCGCCAGATCAACGGTGCGGACCGAATAGCCCCACTCATTGTCATACCAGGTTAGCAACTTGACCATGTTGCCGGCGAAGGCATGCGTGAATTCAGCATCGACAATACTGGAGCGAGAATCGGCGACGATGTCGCTGGACACGAGTGGCTGGTGTTCGAAGCCGACGATACCTTTCAGCGGTCCATTCGCGGCATCCTCAAATGCTTTGTGGACCTCTTCGGTGGTGACATCACGGCTCATGACGCCGACAAAGTCGACGAGCGAGCCAGTCTGCGTCGGAACGCGGACAGCAATACCATCGAATTTGCCTTTCAAGTCTGGGATGACCAGTGCGACTGCTTTGGCCGCGCCGGTGGAGGTGGGGATGATGTTGGTTGCGGCGTTACGCGCTCGGCGTAGATCCTTATGCGGGGCATCCAGAATGCGCTGGTCGTTGGTATAGGAGTGAATGGTGGTAATATAGGCGCGTTCGATACCAAAGGCATCGTGGAGGACTTTCGCCGCAGGTGCCAGGCAGTTCGTCGTACATGATGCATTTGATACAACATGGTGGCTGGCAGGATCGTAATCCTCGTGGTTAACACCCATTACAAACGTGGCATCCACATCGCCTTTGGCTGGGGCTGAGATGATGACTTTTTTAGCGCCACCATCGAGATGGGCCTGGCACTTCTCTTTGCTGCGGAAGATACCTGTGCTTTCGATGACAATATCAACACCGAGATCGCCCCACGGGATCTTGGCGGGGTCCTTCTCCGCAAAGGCCTTGATTTCATCGCCATCAATTGTCAAGGCGGCTTCGGAGACTTCGACCTTACCGGGATATCGACCATAATTCGAGTCATAGCGGAACAGGTGGGCCATAGTCTGTCTCTTATACACATCT
>JAADYW010000159.1 GCA_010092845.1 Chloroflexota bacterium | reverse complement strand
CCATCAGAAAATAACATAGCGAATGAGGGCCGGTTGGCCCTATTTCTTAGGGGGTTTCGGCGGGGGGGTTTTTGCTATATGCCCGCCGTCCCCGCCATACGTTCGCCAACCCGGGCGCGGGGTTTCGCACGTTTGGATCTCTCACCAGACGGATCGATTCACCTGCTTGCAGGTGTACCAGCAAAGATTGCTAGTTGGCGGCGAGAAAAAGATCGGCCAACTGTCTAAACATATCCGGGTTGCTCCACATGAAGGGATATTCAATATACGGATGACCGGCATCAGCAGCAACATAGACATTACATTGGGGGATAATCCCGGCGAGACGTGCGTATTCCCGCACGATTCCTGGACGTAGTGGGTCTTTTTAGTGGCCAGTAAGCAAGACAGGGCACCGTACTGAATTCAGCACAAATTCGGGCAAGGCATACCCACCGCGTGAGGCGATAGCACGCAAATAGGCGGTATCGTCATCCACCACCTGGCGCCAGTCATCGCCATGTTGCAGTTGAAGGGCGCGGTGATTCCGCACATAGAAGTGCTCACGAACGTCGAGGGACCGGTGAAAGGTCCGCATGTCGAGATCGGCCAGGAAGCTATCCGCCAGTACCCCTTTGGTGATCAAATTGTGCATTGGAGCATGATGGCCGGCAAAGAACAGCGCTGCCCGAGCGCCGCCACCCACCCCCATCACGTAAGCGCTCGCAACTTTTAGCGCCAAAAGAAGATGACACGCCAGGTCCGACCAGTGATTCCACTGATCGAAGGCACGCTCATCCGCATATTTCTGCTCACGTGTGGATTGCCCGCGTCCTGGATAATCGTAGGAAAGAACTCGGAAACGATCAGCGAAATGGGCAATCTCAGCCTCGTACACTTGTAATGAGTGGAGATGGTCAGGGAAGTTCAGTAATACATCGCCCTGCCCCTCGTCGGTATAGTGAGAATATCCATGCCACCAAGATCAACTGTGGGCATAAGTTCAGGTCTCCTTGCGTGATCTCTGAATCCACATGATACCAATTGTCCACAGACCCTCCATTGCCGCCAGCATCCTGTTGTCTCTGGCTCGCGTTCCTGTTTTCGCGCCTTTGCTAAAGCACTCCTCAGCAAGACCCCCGCTGAGGACCGGCATTCAGAAACCAGTCCAGATAGGCTCGCTTGAATAGTCCGTATGGACCATGCCAAAATCGGTCATCCCCACGACGAATTATCCAGATGTATCGCTTACACTAGCGTGAAAAAATGGTGATGGGCCAAATACTGGCTTTTAAGCACACCACGGAAGAATTCCTTGACATTAGGTGAAAGGATGGTCTTCAGCCCAATGATGACCAGTAGTCTCAAAATCGGGCGGTTTTTTGGAATCAACATCCGGATCGACTGGAGTTGGTTGCTGATTTTTTTCCTGATCACGTGGAATTTAGCAGCGAGCTTCGACCAGATTCACGATGATTGGCAGACAGGCTCAGTCCTGGCCCTGGCAGTTATTGCCGCTGTCCTATTCTTTGCTTCGGTACTGATTCATGAACTGGCTCATTCGCTGGTTGCTCAGGCGCGGGGGGTGCCGGTGCGCAGCATCACGCTGTTTCTCTTTGGTGGTGTTTCCAATATTGAACGTGACCCCGACACACCGAAATCTGAATTTCTGATCACTATTGTAGGACCGCTGGCCAGCATCATTCTGGGCGTGATCTTATTGGTGGCAGGCAATATCATAGCAGCCCCGATCGGTGACACTGTCAGCGATCCAGAAGCAACCTTCGGCGACCTGGAGCCTGCAGCCACATTGTTCCTGTGGCTCGGTTCAATCAATCTGCTACTAGGCTTCTTCAACTTGATCCCTGGCTTTCCGCTGGATGGCGGACGGCTGCTTCGTTCAGCACTCTGGGCCTCGACGGGTAACCTGCGTCAGGCAACCCGCTGGGCATCATGGGTAGGCCAGGGCATCGCGTGGTTATTCATCGTGACCGGTATTGCTATGGTTTTCGGTGCGCAGATACCTATCTTCGGAACCGGTGTCGTTGGTGGCCTGTGGCTGGCATTCATCGGTTGGTTCTTAAATAGTGCCGCGGTGGCCACCTATCAGCGCGTCGTGGTTCAGGACGTTCTGGCAGATGTCACCGTCGCCGACATGATGCGTTCGAATCCACCCACAGTTGCATCGACAGTCACCATCCAGGCATTAGTTGATGACTACGTTATGAAACATGATGATCACGCCTTTCCAGTAGTAGACAACCAGCGCCTCGTTGGCTTGATAACCCTGCAGGATATTCGCAACATAGCGCGCGAAAAATGGTCAGAAACAACAGTCCAGCAAGCGATGACTCCCATTGACAACCTGATGACAGTTGAAGCTAACGACGATGCAGCGGATGCATGGACCAAGCTGGCCCGACAGGATGTGCGCCAGGTGCCCGTAGTTACAGCATCCGGCTCAGAACTCACAGGCGTCTTACGCCGCCGCGATATTGTTCGCTGGTTGCAGGTCCATTCGGAAGTAGGCTCTGTATAGATCGAGCAACTACTCCTGGTTGTATCCCCTGAATATCAATACGAGGAGGCCGTGACTTATGCAAAACGGATTCGAGAATCGCCAGGAAGCCGGGCGTTTTTTGGCGACCAAGTTGAAACACTATGCTTATCGTAGCGATGGTCTGGTCCTAGGGCTACCGCGCGGCGGTATTCCTGTGGCGTTTGAGGTCGCCCAGGCACTTGATCTCCCTCTGGATGTATTCGTTGTTCGTAAGCTTGGTGTTCCCCAACACGAAGAGCTGGCCATGGGAGCGATTGCGATGGATGGACCACGCGTCGTCAACCGGGAAGTCGTCCAGCACGCTGGCATCTCAGAAAAGGTACTAGATCGCGTTACAGATCGTGAACGCCGCGAGCTAGAGCGCCGCCTAGCCACCTATCGAGACGACCGACCAATGCCGGCCATTATGGGTCGGGCAGTTATCCTGGTCGATGATGGATTAGCAACTGGGGCGACAATGCGCGCGGCGATCCAGGCTTTGCAGCGGAGGAATCCCGCCCAGACCGTGGTGGCCGTTCCGGTGGCCCCTGCCGACACCTGTGCCGAACTAGAGAGACAAGCAGACGAGGTGATCTGCGCCCAGACCCCTACTCATTTTGGCGGAGTAGGCAGATGGTACCGGCATTTCCCACAGACCACTGATGACGAAGTGCGTCATTTGCTCGCCAAGGCTTGGCAGCAGCATGCATCACGCTAGTAAACACAAAATGACCAATAGAAACCTGAAGCTTCTACCATGAATGACGATATCAATACCAGTTTTGTCAATAAAGTACTGATTCTGGCTACTATCGGGCTGCTGCTAGTCATTGCCTGGTACACCTTCGATATTCTGCTATTGATCTTCATTGGTATACTGCTGGCTTTATGGCTCGATGGAGTCAGTAGCTGGATATCCCGCAGAACACCGTTTTCGCGCCGCGTTGCCCTCATACTACTTCTCGTGGGGGGCGTTGCGGTGGTGGGCACGGTGGGCTATCTGGGGGCCCCCTATCTTGTCGACGAAATTGAGCAGTTAGAAAGCAATCTACCAGAGGCGACTGAAGAGATTCGAGCGGAACTGGAACAGTATCAATGGGGTCGGTCGATCATCGATTCGATGCCCGACAACGCGGAAGTCCTGAACTCATTACTTTCCAATGGCCAATCTGGCGCTTTTTCCAGAATTATTGGGACCTTTTCAACGCTTGTGGCGGGGGTGACCAATACAATACTTGTGCTGATCATCGCGCTGACGATCAGCCTTGAGCCCTCATTCTACGTGGACAATTTTTTGCGCGTGATTCCGGTGCGCGATCGCGATCGTGCTTGCGAGATCATAAGCGCACTAGGGGAAAGTCTCAAGGAGTGGATTGCGGTGCGATTGGTATCCGTATTCACGACAGGTTTTCTCTCCGCAATAGGCTTGTTGATCCTGGGCGTACCCGGTGCCATCATCCTGGGGATCATTGCCGGAGCTTTTGCGATAATTCCCTTCATCGGCTCGTTCATTGGTGCAATCCCGGGCATACTCGTCGCCTTCACGGTAGGCCCGCTGTACCCTCTCTATGCCGCCATCATGTACTGGCTCGTCCAGCAAATCGAGTCGCTTGTCTTGACCCCTACGCTCCAACGGACCGCAATGGCGCTCCCGCCAGCCCTAACACTCAGTGTGCAGCTCATTCTGGGCGCGCTGGTCGGTTTTGTTGGCATTGCGCTGGCAGCCCCCGTTACCGTCGCCGCCATTGTCCTTGTGCGCGAAATCTATATTAAGGACATTATAGAAGTGAATCATTCTCCGGATGCATCGCCAGTTTAGGCGCCCAATAACAGACAGCAATGCCCAATCCACGGATCACATATAGAAATAAGTTGTAGTCAGAAGGCCCGAGGCCGGAATGTGGTCATTTCGGACCAGGAAAACTGTAGTCGGTCGATTGATGTGTAATATCTGGATGAGCAATTAAAGTCGAGTCTGGCAGGGTCATTGTCGGCAAGAAGCATACCAACCACCTAAATGGCAACACCTGCGAAGGATGTTTTCAATGGATATTCAAACCATAGCTGTGATTCTTGCGATCGTAGGCCTTGTAGCAACAATTGGCTACTTCGTTCTAGGTTACCGGGGCATCAAAGCTCTTGAAGCTATCCGGGATCGGCTCGGTAACGACAAGAACAAGTAGACAATGCCCTCGCAGTGCTTTCCTTAAAACAAGGAGGAGACAGACCATGAAACGCATATTGACCATGATCGTCCTACTATTGCTGCCGGCGCTGGGAATTGTACCGGCAGTAGCCCAACAGCCTTCCCCGCCGCCAGAGATTGAAGTGGCGTTTGACGCTTTGGCCATCCAAACCGGTGATCCCATTAATTTTGAAACGATAACACGTTTTCAATGGGAGGCACGCGACTTCCCGGATGCTAGTCTTGGCTGCCCCAGGCCAGGTCAGGGATATGCGCAGGTCATCACACCTGGCTATCAGTTTCTAATAACTTATGCCGGTATCACATATGATTACCGGGTACCCGAGAATGCCACCGATCCTGAAATGGCTATTCTATGTGATTCCTATCCGGCGCAACCAGTTGAGCCTATCACGCCCATGCCCCCACCTAACGATATAGATCCTGAAGAGTGTGGAGCCTTCTATGAAGTCGAGCGAGGCGTAACCCTTTCAGAGATCGCTGTGGCGTGTGACACCACGGTTGCTGAGTTATTGGCGGTCAACCCAGACATCGTAGACCCTTCCCTGATCTACGCCGGACAGCGCCTGGCGATACCCACCGCCGATAGCCCATACACCGTATCTATCGCCCCGGACAGTGGTCCGCCAGGCACCGTCCTCACGCTGACCGCCACCGGCTTTCCGCCTGGTGCACGCGTTGAAATTGGCCTGGGACGCTTCCGCTCAGAATACGATGTCCTCGCTGTGCGTGAAATCGGCTTAGACGGCACCCTCTCAACTACAGTGGCCATTCCCGAAACCGCCGACATTGGCGAGGAATGGGTCGGTGTTGTGGTGCTCAATAATCAGGAAACCATCTCTGAGGTGTTCGAGGTAACCGAAACAGCACTATTTGATCAAACCCAGATCTATCTGGTGGCACTGGGTGATGCAGGTCGGTCTGGCATGGAAATCGGCTGTGGAGATAGCCTTGTGCCAGTTATAGATGACATCCGCCCGACCATCGCTCCCTTGACAGCGGCTCTAGGGGAGTTGCTCGCAATTGACACGCGTACTTATGGCCAGTCAGGCCTGTACAATGCGCTGTACCGCTCCAACCTGATAGTTGATGGCATCGACATCCAGAATGGCGAAGCGATTATCGCCCTGAGTGGTGACGTCAGTATTGGCGGCGTGTGTGATGTTCCGCGCATTGAGCAACAACTCCGCCAGACAGCATTGCAATATGACACCATCGACGAGGTGACAATCTCGATTAATGGGCAACCTCTGGCCGAAGCCATTCGCTAGGCCCGTGTGAACAATGCACCACGCAAACCTGCGTGCGGGAGGAATCTGCTTCCACACGCAGGTTTGCCCGCCATATTGACTACGTGCAACACCAAACTACGAAAACCGACCGGGTTTGAACAGCAATGGGGACAGCATCAGTCGGTGAGCAGGGAACAACGCGACACACCAACATGAACAGCCGGACCAGGATAACCACAGCGATATTGGGACAGCCTTGTTCCTGAATCTCACCTTGCACCCTGGCGGAGATTGTTGGGGGACTGCTCATCAACAGTGTCGCCATCCTGTCCGATGCATTGCACGACCTGGGCGATAGCCTTTCATTAGAGCTAGCCTGGTACCTTGAACACGTTTCAGAGAAGCAAAGCGACACACGCTACTCGTCACGGCTACGCACGCCGCAACCGGCCACGTTAGCGCCTGACGGCCCCGTCCGGGCCGACGCAACCGCGAGAAACAGCACATTCCGCGCAGCATTCACGTCGCGGTCAGCCGTGAAGCCGCTGATGGAACATCCAGCGACGAGATTGTGAGCATTCGGGAGGACGGGAAGCGGGCAATTGATAGCTTGCCTCTCGAGTACATCACTATTGCGGTTGAGTACGAAAGCGAGAAGTGCCCCATGCGGGAATGAATCGATCCAAAAACGCAGAATATCCCTTTATGGATATTGAAGAAAAGCAAATCCCTGAGGCGCTGTGAAACGCCCCAGCTGACGAGCAGGGTGCTGGAGCCAAGAGCAACATCCAGTGGACATTTGGCTGCCTTGCGAATAGCCCAAAGCCACTGGCTCATGGCCAGCCCACTCTAGCCAGGCATCACTTCAACTTTGATTGAGACAATAATCTGGCATGCTCAGCGCACCAGCAAACGCTCATCGATATCCTCTTCAGCAACAAGACTTCCACCACGCACCTCTTCGACGCGGGGCAAACGTCCAGCCAGGGCGCGGTCGTGAGTGACCAGCACAATCGTCTTGCCAGCATCCACTAATTCTTCAAATAGCTGGATGATCTTTTCGGCTGATTCCGGATCAAGATTGCCAGTCGGTTCATCGCCAACCAGAGCGACCGGATCATTGACGAGGGCCCGCGCTATGGCAGCCCGCTGACGGTCACCGCCGGAAATCTGGGCCGGATACTGGTCAGCAACATGCTCAGCGCCGACCAGCCGCAGCATTGCCAGCGCACGTTCGCCCCGCTCACCCCGATGCGTATTGGCGTACTGCATGGGGACAATAACATTGTCGTGTACGGTTAGAGTCGGTAGCAGTTGAAAGAACTGGAACACAACCCCAACATTTTTGCTGCGCCAGGTCGCAATATCGTCCTGGTTCATGTCATTGAGGCGTTGGCCACCAACAACGATTTCGCCATCCGTTGGCGTATCAATACCGGTGATGACATTGATTAGCGTGCTTTTTCCACTACCCGAAGGTCCCACGATTGCCACGAATTCACCTTCATTTACGGTCAGATCAACGCCACGAAGAGCATGAATGGGGCCAGCTTTGGTCTCATAGACCTTGCTGACATTCTTCATCGTAATCAATGGTTCCATGATGGTCCTTTGTTAACTAATTTCGTACTACTGGTAGCGTAGGATTTCAGAAACTGTCTTTCGAGCGGCAGCGAGTGACGGCCAGATGCTCGATAAGGCAGCAATGGCCAGCACACCGATCAGACCAACCACTACAATCAATGGCGGATAGCTGAACTCAATCAGGCCGCTACTCACGGGAAGCAAATCCGTGATCAGGATCCCTAGCCCGTAACCGAGCGGGAGGGCCACTACCCAGGCCAATACGCCAACCAGAGCACCCTCAATCAGAAATTGAGCGATGATCGTGGGAGAACGGGCCCCCACCGAACGCATTACGCCGATTTCTCGCTGCCGCTCCACTACAGCTATTGACAAGGTCGTCAACAACCCGATAGCGCCAACAGCTGCCATAATCACAGAAGCGATATTCAGAATTACGCTAACGCTCAAGATGGCATCGGAGGCTTGTTCGGTGACTTGTACCTGATTCTGGTATGATGCAGTAATCCCATTGTCCACCAGGACTGAGTTGATCTCATCAATCACCTCATCGACCTCCTGGCTGGTAGGCTCGCTCTTCTCGGTTGCGATCAAGAAGGCATTGGGCACCGGCTGTCCGTCAAGGTTGCGGCCTTCAAGCGTGGCCAGTTCCTCCCAGTAGAAGACTACGATCTCTTCGGGAACATCCTCTTCAACCTGTTGCTGGAGTTGATCAGGAATGGAGAAGACACCGCCTATGGTATAGTCCCGCGACTGCCCCCCTGCTCCGAGCGTGATAGTATCACCAACACTCAGTTCGGCTTGCTTGGCCGCTGATTGGCTGAGGAGCACCTGGTCCGGGCTATCGGCTGAAATGGAGCTCCCGTCTTGAACTGGAAGGCTCGCAGCAACTTGCTGGTCAACTCCCCAGGCCGTGACTTGGCCATTCATTTGCTCCGGCGCGCTAAGGGTCGTCAGGTACTGATTAGGGGTTGGGGCACCGGCGGTGAAACCAGCAAAGGATGATAGCGTTTGCCAGCGCATGAAGCCGGTCCCCAGCGGAAGCTTAGCAATGCCAATAATCTCAGTTTCAAGCTGTTTGCTAGCCGATCTCAAGACGATGGTATCGCCAACCTCTTTATCGAGCTGGCTGGTCACTGTTGTGGTCAGCACAATGCCCTCGCGATCTGGATCATCTTGCCACGCCGTACCAGCCTCCAGATCGAAGTCGACCAACCCGCTACCGGTTTCGATACCGAGTACAAACAAGCGGTTCGTCCCAGCCGTCTGGGAGACATAACCCTCAGCTTCCACAGCCAGGGCAGTGCCTGGATAAACTGTCTCCACCCCGCCCACGTTGTTCCGAATTAGTGACTCCATCTCATCATAACTCTGCAGTTCATTGGGTTCGATCTGAGCCTGGTAGTCAAATGTTCCCAGCGTATCCTGGAGTGTGTCATCCAGTTGAATGAATAGCGCCGACACCCCCATAAACGCCGCAGTGGCAATCGTGAGCGCAAGCACTGTTAGCGCAAAGCGCCATTGCTTCTGGCTGATGTTTCCCAGTGACTGTTTGATGTTGGTGTGTAGCGGCGCACGCTTAAGAAATCTGGCAATCGGTCCGCCACGCATACCGTCGGAAATGCCAAGATTGGTCATGGCCTCGAGGATGGTGACACGGGTGCCATAGTAGACGGGTAAGATCGCCGATAGGATTGGTACTGCTAAGCCAAGCCCAATCCCAAGCCCGATTCCAAGCGGTGATAACACGAAATCAGTGATGTACGCATTGATGAAATCCCCAATGTACACTGCCAGTTGATAGCCGAGCGGCATGCCAATAATCACACCCGGGATAACCCCGATCAGCCCGTAGACAGCTACTACACCCGCATAAATCAAGAAGACCTCTAGCCGGGTAGCCCCTAGCGACTTCATTACGCCAATTTCCTCGCGCTGTTCAATAACCAGTGCGTTGACCACATTGATTACTAAAAATGCGGCGACGGCCAGCGCGACGATGGCTAGCGCTGTCAATACATTGGCATAGTCCTGAGTAGACTGGATAAACGTGTTCTGCGCAGGGTCTTCGGCGATATCAAATATGACGATGTAGGGTGTTTGGTCTGCGATCGCCTGCAAAAAGCTATCCCGCGACTCTTCAGCAGTGGAGAAATCACGATACCGCGCGCTAATGCGGCTAAAGCTCTTGAAATTGGCTAAATAGCGCGCATCCTCCATCGGCGCGAACATGGTGCTATCGGGTTGTTGCCCGTAGGGATGGAAAACGATCGCGCTGATTGTCCATGTCTCAGTCGGAACTTCTTGGTCATCATCGCCATCAACAGCGCCCAATACCCGCACCTCGACAGAATCCCCTACCGACAAATCGCGCTCCTCAGCCATGCGGCGTTCGACTGCAAGCTCGTTTTCGCCAGCGGAGGGGTACTCACCCTTAACCAGACTGGCAGGTTCCATATCAACCTCAGAGAACGGCTCCGAAAAAGCAAATAGCCGCGCTTCGTCGAAGCGCTCTTCGCCTGGATTACGCCAGTAAAAGGGATAGTTGGCTTGAGCTTCGATCTCAGTGGCATCGGATTGCTGCCGCAGCGTTTCGAGATGTGCCTCGTTATCGATCGGCGGCTTAGCCTCGCTCTCAGCCCGGATGAACGCCTGGATCATAGGCAGTTCACTCTGTTTGATATCAGACTCCAGTTGACTGATAAGGATATCACTGGCTGAGATCAGTGTTACTACACCCAGAACTCCGATGAAGATGCTAATGGCGACCAGGGCTGTGCGCCCTTTACGGGCCATCAGAATTCCCCATATTTGGCGGATGGTCGAGAGATTGATGGAGCTTCGCGGATTCATCAAGCTACTTGTGTCTCCTTCTCCTCAAGATTAACGGTCTGAAGAACGCCGTCTTTGAGTTCGAGTACCTTGGGCGCGTTGCGCACGATCTCGTAATCATAGGTAGCCACAATGACAGTCATGCCATTGTCGGCTAGGCGCTTAAAATCCTCATACACATTCTTGGCGTTCATATAGTCCAAAGCTGAGGTTGGCTCATCACCGATCAGCAACGGTGGGTGATTGGCCAAACCCCGGACAATCGCGGCACGTTGTCGTTGCCCGCCTGATAGCATATCCGGTGTTTTCTCGGCCTGATCACGGATTCCGTATTGCTCCAGCAAGTCCAGGGCGATTTCGCGACGCTGAGAGCGGGGATGCACATCCGCATAGTCCATCGGAAAGATGACATTGTTGCTTATGGTCAGGGTTGGCAATAGCTGGAAGAATTGGAAGACAATACCGATGTTACGAGCTCGCCACTTCGTCAGATTTTGGCCCGCGTCGGACACCACAGTCCCGTCCACAATGACCTGGCCACTCGTTGGACGGTCAATGGCGGTTATCATATTTAGCAATGTAGTCTTGCCGCTGCCGGAGGGTCCGACAATCGCTATGAACTCACCCTTCTCAACCTCAAGGTTGACACCCTGTAGAACGGATAGCTCTCCGGCGGGTGATTGATAGTCCTTAACAAGATTCTTGATCTCCAAAAACGGCATGGTCGTCCTTCCCGATGCATGGCCTCTCTAATGCCACAAATTGTAGGGGCCGAGAAAGAATCTGCATCGGTAGGATAGCGGGTTGCCAGGTGGCCCAGGCTGACCATATCTTATTGGCCTAAGGGGGCAAGAGTATACAAAAGCCGTTGGATCAAACGAAGCTGGCTACCGTGCCCGGTCATAGGTGGCAAAGCTGATTAGCTGGGTTATAGCGTCTGCTGGCGGTAAGAACACATGTGTCGTAGGGAGGCACCCAGCGCCGGCGCCTCCCTGGGTTTTACTCAGCCGCCTCAGTTGATGCAAACAATCCGGGCAGCGATTCCGCCCAGCGCTCAATCGCACTCCAGTCGCGGAAATCGCCTTCGGGTAACCCTTTACCTTTGAGCTGCAAACGCACAATCGGCGAAAGCTTGTCATAGAACAGAGCACCGGCGAAGAGCCCGATCGCGAGCGGTTTCAACATCACCTGGTAGACTTCAAACTGCGCCAGGACCGTGCTGCGCATCTCCTCGGATTGATCTCGCAGGCGCATGCCAACCATGAAGATGGCCAGCGGCAAGCCCTCTAATAATCGCTGTTGCGCCTTGATAAACTCGACCGCGGCCTGGTCCCATTCGCCAGAGTAGATTGCACTGCCGATCAAAACCCCCCGATAGATTTCGAGGTCTTCAACTTCGGAAACAGGCTTTGTGTCCACGGTCCAACCCTGCTTCGCAAGGATCCCAGCAATATGCTGGGCAATTTCTGCCGTAGAACCATAGCGCGATGCATAAGTAACCAGATATTTCTCTTTCACACCGACCTCCACTAACACATTTGAATAACTCCTGGCAATACTGTCGCGTTCCCGCTCGCCTGGCAAAAAGCGGAAGCAGAGTCGAAACTACGATTCGATCCCGCCGCGATGTCACTCATAATATAACCAGAAATCACATTAAACTTAATTGTGAATAATTTCACGAATTACCCTGTAAAAACTTAATAAAACCTATGTTATTTCCAAATTTAACCTAGGTTATGACAGTCATCACACATAGTGCATGACAATCAGACGTGACAGAATTCTAATGAATTTAATATATTTGTTTATATGGTTAGGGATGCTCTACGCGTGATCGTCGAGACTGATGGCTAAGCGTGGCCAGAGAGTTCGCAATCATTAGTAGAAGAGATTGTATTTTACTAGAAATTTCTTGAATAAATGACTTTTTGATAAAGAGTGCCTTACAACCCTCGCGCATCCTTACCCTCCTGATCATCCACCTGGATTCAAGGAAGGTTCCTATGCCCAAGACCTCAGAACGAGGACTGTTCGAGCAGGTCATGGCGGAAACACCAGGAGGTGAAACCCTGATTACGTGTCTGCAGTGCGGAACCTGTGGTGGTTCCTGCCCGTCAGGCGCGGATATGGATTCCACCCCCCGCCGCCTTTTTGCTCTGCTCTCCGCCGGGATGGACAAAGATGTGCTTGAGAGCAATACGCCGTGGTACTGCGTATCTTGCTATTACTGCACCGTCCGCTGTCCACAAGATATCCCCATCACTGATCTCATGTACGCCATCAAGCAAAAGGCCATTCAGGCCGGCAAATACCATCAGGACTCCCACGCCGCCTTTTCCGAGAGCTTCATCGGTTACGTCGAGCGGTACGGGCGGAGTTTTGAGTTCGGTCTGGCCACACGCTATCACCTGACACACCACCCGCTGAGCATGTTGCGTAAAGGTGGCCTGGGCTTCAGCATGATGCGTAAAGGCCGCCTCAACGTTACGCCGGAGAAGATTAACAACCTTCCCCAGCTAACAGCCATCCTAAAAGAAGCTAAGCGCATTGCCCGGCAGGAGGCCTGACAATGGAGAATAGCCGAACCTATACGTACTATCCGGGCTGCTCGCTTCAAGCGACAGCACACGCCTATGACGAATCGATGCAAGCCGTGAATAAACAGCTCGGCTTGACGTTTAATGAAATTGACGACTGGAATTGTTGTGGCGCAACCGAGTACTTCAGTGTCGATGCGTTGCCCGCCTATAGCCTGGTAGCTCGCAATTTGTCGCTAGCAGTGCAATCGAATGGCTCGCAGGACCTGGTGGCGCCCTGTAGCGCTTGCTTCCTCAATCTGCGCAAGACCAACGACTACATGTCCAAGTACAAGGATTTGAACAGCCAGGTTAACCAGGCCCTTGCTGCTGGCGGCTTGTCGTATGAAGCCGGTGCGCTTAATGTGAGGCACCTGCTGGATGTGGTAATTGAAGATGTCGGACTTGAGCAGATCAAGACGAAAGTGACCAAACCCCTCAGCGGTATCAAGGTAGCCCCCTACTACGGCTGCTTGATTGTACGCCCTGAGACGGGTTACAACACCGAATACCCGACTCATCTCGACGAGTTGATGGTGACCCTGGGGGCGGATGTTGTTGACTTCCCCATGAAGACGCACTGCTGTGGCGGCCATATGACACAGATCAGCGAAGAGACCGCCTACGAGCTCATCCGTCGCCTCCTACAAAACGCGAGTGACTACGGTGCTGATGCCATTGTCACCCTGTGTCCGATGTGCCAGCTTAATCTGGACGCCTATCAGAACGAAGTTAACCGCATGTTTGGGACGAACTTCCACATTCCAGTGCTATTCTTCACACAATTAATGGGCATCGCTTTTGGGTTGAGCGAAAACGCGCTTGGCCTGGGGAGTGAAATCATCCCCGCAGGACCAGCCCTCGCCAAGATTGGCACCGTGGATGAGCAGAAAACGCGCGAACGCCCGAAACGCCGGGATAAGAAGGCTCTGCCGATGCCATCAATGGACAGCGGAGGGAATGAGTGATGAGCGAAGAAGAGAAAATTGGTGTCTATATCTGCCATTGTGGCCATAACATCGCCGGTACAGTCGATGTGGAGGGAGTCGCCGAATGGGCGAAGTCTCTTCCGAATGTTACGGTTTCAAAAGACTATAAATTTATGTGTTCAAGCCTCGGTCAAGAGCTTATCGAAGAAGATATTGCCGAACAGGGGCTAAGTCGTGTTGTCGTCGCCGCCTGTTCACCGCACATGCACGAGCCGACCTTTCGCGGGGCGTGTTCGCGGGCGGGCTTGAATCCGTATCTGTTTGAAATGGCCAATATCCGTGAGCATGCAAGCTGGGTCCACCAGGACGACGGTGAAGCAGCCACCGAGAAAGCCAAATCCATTGTCAGTGGCGCAGTCAGCCGTGCCCGGGAGCTCGAACCCCTCGAGCCATTCCGCGCACCCATTGACGAGACCACGCTGGTCGTCGGCGGTGGTATTGCCGGAATCAATACGGCTCTTGAGATTGCAAATGCGGGCTACAAGGTCATCCTGGTCGAGCGCGAACCAAGTATTGGCGGGCACATGGCCCAGTTTGACAAGACCTTTCCGACGCTGGATTGCTCCGCCTGTATTCTAACGCCGAAGATGTTCGACGTAGGCAATCACCCGAATATCGAGCTGATGACCTACAGCGAAGTTGAGCAAGTGGACGGGTATGTCGGCAACTTCACGGTCAGGATCCGCAAGAAAGCGCGCATGATTGATGTTGATCTCTGCACGGGTTGCGGTGATTGCTGGGAGCGTTGCCCCGCCAAAGTGGTAGATACCGTCTATGAAGCCGGCCTGGGCTACCGAACTGCGGTCTATCGGCCCTTCCCGCAGGCCGTCCCGAAGTATCCAGTCATCGATACCGAGAGCTGTATCTACTTCAAGAACGGTCGTTGCCGCGCCTGCGAGAAGTTCTGCCCGACAGACGCGATCAAGTTCGACCAGGAAGACGAGATCATCGTTACTTCGGTCGGCAACATCGTGCTCGCCACCGGTTACGATCTATTCGACTCCCGGCGTTTGCCACAGTACGGCTATGGACGTTTGGCCAATGTCTTCACCAGCCTCGAATTCGAGCGTATGACCAACGCCTCCGGCCCAACCGACGGCAAGGTCCTGTTGCGCGATGGCGTCACTGAGCCGAAAAGCGTTGCGATTCTGCACTGCATTGGCAGCCGCGACAAGAACACCAACGATTACTGTTCAGCCATCTGCTGTATGGCCGCCCTCAAGTTCGCCCACCTGGTCAAGGAAAAGACCGATGCCGAAGTCTATAATTTCTACATCGACATGCGGACTGCGCCTAAGGACTACGAGACCTTCTACAACCGGCTGATGCAGGAAGGTACGCATTTCATTCGTGGACGTGCCGCCGAGGTAACCGATGCGGCCCGCAAACCGGAGGAAGTTGGCAAGCTAATCGTCCAAGCCGAAGACACCCTCATCGGCAAGCAGCGCCGGATTCCGGTTGACATGGTGATTCTAATGGCGGGTATGCAACCGCGCCACGACTCGCAAGAGGTCTCGCACCGCTTTGGTATTGGCTGCTCGGATGCTGGTTTCTTCAACGAGAGCCACCCCAAGCTGGACCCCATCGCGACAATGAATGCCGGTATTTTCATCGCTGGTGTATGTCAGGGGCCGAAGGATATTCCGGCAAGTGTGTCCCAGGGTGCCGCTGCCGCTTCGCGAGTGCTGAGTTTGATCGGCAAAGGTGAAGTTGAAATCGAACCCGTGCGCGCCCACATCGACGAAGACCGTTGCTCAGGTTGTCGTATCTGCAACAATCTGTGCCCCTATAATGCCATCGACTTCCTGGAAGATCTCGCTGTTAGCCGCGTGAATCCGGCTCTGTGCAAGGGATGTGGCACGTGTGTCGCCGCTTGCCCCAGCCAGGTAATCGATGGGCAGCACTATACCTTCAACTCAATCATGTCGCAGATCGAAGGTCTTCTGTGGGATGTGCGGCCCAACGGCGAAGAAAAAGTTACTTTCCAAAAGACGGAACCGGTTTAGGAGGAATTGAGACATGGTTGACTATAAACAATACCATCCAGCGTGGGGGGATAGATCCCCCGTGATCATTGGGTTCCTCTGCAACTGGTGCTCGTATCGTGCCGCTGACCTGGCCGGGACCAGCCGTTTCGGCTACCCGGCTACACTGCGTGACATCCGTATCATGTGCACCGGCCGCCTGGACCCAACCTTTGTCATCAAAGCGCTACGTGAAGGCGCCGATGGCGTACTCGTTATGGGATGCCACCCTGGTCAGTGCCATTATGAAGAGGGCAACTTCAAAGCAATGCGCCGTGTGGCACTGCTGCGCCGCACCCTGAGCCAGCTCGGTGTCCACCCTGATCGCGTCCAACTCGGTTGGGCCTCGGCTGCACAGGGCATTATCTTCACTGAAACTGTCAAAGAGATGACCGAGAAAATTGCGAAGTTGGGACCGCTGAAGTGGCACGATAACAATCACGATGCGTCGCCACACCTCCCGCCTTTGCCGGAGAAGGAGGCCACACATGGGTGATAAACCGAAACTAGCTATCTACTGGGCATCCTCCTGCGGAGGTTGTGAAATTGCGATCCTGGCCATTCACGAGAAAATCCTGGATGTGGCAGACTATTTTGATTTCATCTTCTGTCCCTGTATTTTGGATTTCAAGCGATCCGATATTGAGGCGTTGGAAGACGGTGAGATCGCGGTGACGCTGTTCAACGGCGCGATCCGCACCGACGAGAATCTGGAAATGGCCGAGCTACTCCGCCGCAAGAGCCAGGTCCTGGTCGCCTTCGGTAGCTGCGCAACAGAAGGTTGCGCGCCAGGGTTGGCGAACTTCAATGACCGCGAGCAGATGATGAACTTCATCTACAAGGACGCGCCCACCGTCGTCAATCCTGAAGGGATCATTCCCCTCGAGGCAATCCAGGTCGCGGAAGGTGAACTCGAGCTGCCAGGCTTCTGGAATACCGTCAAGACACTCGATCAGGTGGTCCCGGTGGAATACTACCTTCCAGGATGTCCGCCAGAAGCCAAATGGATCGAAGCTCTGGTCGAGGCCGTTATGGCCGGGGAACTCCCCCCGCCAGGAACAGTTGTCGGTATGGATGTCACGGTTTGCGACGAATGCCCCCGCGAAAGAGAAGAGAAGAAGATCTCGCACTTCTATCGCCCCTATGAGATCATCCCCGATCCTGACAAATGCCTACTCGATCAAGGGCTATTTTGCGCCGGCATTGCAACACGTGCTGGTTGTGGCGCCCTTTGCCCGAGTGTGAATATGGGGTGCCGTGGCTGTTACGGCCCCAATGAAGGCGTTATCGATGGTGGGGCCAAACTCATCAGCGCACTCGCTTCGGTGCTGGATGCCAACTCCCCCGAAGAGATTGACAAAATCCTGGATACGCTGCCAGACCCGGCAGGCTATTTCTATCGTTTTGGGTTGGCCCATTCGATGCTGCATCGCACACGCCTTGAAATGGAGAACGGTCAGAAAATGGCCGCCCAGATCAAGGAAACCCCACGCTTGGACCCCAAGCTCAAGGACTAGGAGAGAAGCCATGACGACACAACGCATCACCATTGATCCCATCACCCGGCTGGAGGGTCACGGCAAAATCGAAATCTTCCTTGACGAACAAGGCGAGGTCAAAAACACGTACTTCCAGGTACCTGAACTGCGTGGGTTTGAGGTCTTCTGTTTGGGACGACCGGCCGAGGAAATGCCGCGCATCACCAACCGCATCTGTGGTGTCTGCCCGGAGGCACACCACATGGCAGCAGCCAAAGCCCTTGACGATCTCTACAAGGTCGATCCGCCTTCAGCCGCCAAAAAGCTCCGCGAGCTGTTCTACAGCGCCTTCTACGTGACAGATCACACCACCCACTTCTATGCATTGGGGGGGCCGGACTTCGTCGTCGGACCGGATGCGCCGGCGGCCGAACGCAACATCCTGGGGGTGATTGCTAAGGTCGGCAAAGAAGCTGGGCTGAAGGTTATCAACACGCGCAAACATAACCACGAAGTCATCAAGATCATCGGCGGTCGCGCTGTCCATCCTGTCGCCGGGCTACCCGGTGGGATGAGCAAGGCGATTAACGAAGAAGAACGCCAGTTCATGGAGAAGGTGGCGCGCGACAACGTGGAATTCGGCTTGTGGTCGCTGCAGATTTTCCGTGACATCGTCCTAGCCAACAAGGCCTATGTTGACTTGATTGTTGGGGATACCTATACCCAGCAAACCTACTATATGGGCCTCGTCGACCAGAACAATAAGGTCAACTTCTACGATGGCATGATCCGCGTTGTTGACCCCGACGGCAAGGAGTTCGCGAAATATCGCGCCCAGGACTATACCGAACATATCGCCGAGCACGTGGAACCCTACGCCTATCTCAAATATCCGTATTTGAAGAAGATCGGATGGAAAGGCTTCACTGACGGCAAGGACAGTGGGATGTATGCCTGCACACCCCTTAGCCGGCTGAATGCTGCCGATGGTATGGCGACCCCCAAAGCTCAGGAAGCATATGAAGAAATGTTCAAGACACTGGGTGGCAAGCCGGTGCATCATACGCTGGCGACCCATTGGGCACGCTTGATCGAGCTTCTCTATGCTGCAGAGCGCATGCTGGAGCTGGCGACCGATGAAGAAATCACCAGCCCCAATGTGCGCACCATCCCAACTGAGACACCAACTGTTGGTATTGGCACTGTTGAGGCCCCACGCGGCACATTGACCCACCACTATGAAACAGATGAGAACGGCATCCTGACAAAAGTCAATTTGATCGTGGGGACGACCAACAACTTTGCCCCGATCACCTACACCATTAAGAAGGCCGCCAGTTCACTGATCCATGCTGGCAACGTGACCGACGGCATTCTCAATATGGTGGAGATGGCATTCCGTAGCTACGATCCGTGCTTTAGCTGTGCTACGCACTCGTTGCCCGGGCAAATGCCCCTCGAGGTCGTGATCTTTGGCCCTGATGGCACGGTGGTTGACCACCGCGAGCAATACACAACCTAAATTGAAGTCTGAATCAGGTACGGGTGCAGGGCGCCTAACGTCCTGCACTCCTCGGGATTAACATCGATGAAAACACTGGTGATTGGCCTTGGCAACCCGATTCTGTCCGACGACGGTATTGGGATCTACACGGCGCGGCGGGTCCAGGAGTTGCTACCAGAAGAGAGCCCGATTGAGGTGATCGAAGTATCCGTCGGGGGCATTACGCTGATGGAGCATATGGTCGGCTACGAGCGTGTCATCATTATCGATGCGATGTGGGCCCCGGCCGATCAGGCGGGGCAAGTACACGTCTTTGATGCGTCGAATCTGCCTGAAACGCTCAATACCCGCAGCACACACGATGCCGATCTGCCAACAGCTTTGCGAATCGGCAGAGAACTGGGGGCAAAACTACCCGAAATGCATCACGTTCAGATTGTGGCGATAACTGCTAACCAGGTCCTTGATTTTTGCGAAGAGCTTACCCCGGCTGTCCAGGCGGCCATGCCTGATGCCTGCACCGCCGTTTTTAGACTGCTGAGTATTCCGGCTAGTTCCGTAGAACAGGAAACAAAATGATTTCACCTGAACTATTGCGACGCTTCAAACTTTTTGCAGGATTACCCCCTGAAATGTTTGCCGACATCGCCCAATTCTGTGAAGAAACAGTCCTGGAAGAGGATACCTACCTCTTCCAGCAAAAAGACACCGCCGACGAACTCTTCCTCGTGCTTGAGGGTTCGGTTGATCTGCTGATGGATATGGACGAGACCGGCGAGACGCGCACCGAGATCGAGACTATCGTAGCCGGCGAACCGCTCGGGTGGTCGGCGCTAGTAGAGCCACATCAATACAAACTCAGTGCAGTAGCCTCCAGCGAAGCGAAACTGATTGCTATCGATGCAGTCAAGATGAGGGCCTTTCTGGCTGAACGACCTGAGTGGGGCTATCAGCTCATGCAACAATTGTCGCGAGTCATCGGCACACGTCTGGATAATATGCGGACTCGACTCATCAGTATGGCCGGATAGGCTGCACCAGACTTGGCGCAGCGCAACGCTTGCAATACATTCGATGTGCCGGTCAAGGCAAACCCACTGCCCTAACCGGCACAATCTTCTTACTGCAATCGGTGAAACCTCTTCTACACCTGAAAGTTCATCTCAGCAATTCGCTGTTCGCTGTCAAAGCTGATACGGAATTCGCGGCCATCTTCATGCTTGGCCAGCCACTCAGAGTCCTGGGTAGAGATAGAGAATCCCTGCTGCGTGAGGAACGCATGAGCCATACGCTGGTGATCAACGGGATAGACGCCAGTAACCTCGCTGATTACTGTGGAGATGCGTACCACTGGAATGGGTAAGAGATCGAGCGGAACGTCATACAAGAGGAAGAAGCTTGCCCCTTCATCATAGGGACCACGGTAGTAGCAGTTTGCGTTGCAAACGCCCACCGCCAACTGCGACAGCATATGCCCGTCAGCACGACCATCCAGATCAAACTCCGCTACTGTCAGTTCTTCAATGCTATGCTGATCGCCATAGCGGCGCATGGTTTGTGCATCGCGCAGCACGTCGGGCTTCACATCGCGTATCAGCATCTCATTTGCCCAGGCCCACAACCAGGTCCCTACAAGGTCAGATTCCGACCCGAGGATCTGAATGGGGTATTGTCCCTTGTTCTCAAAGCGGATGACACCCTCCAGAGTATTGACCTGCCAGCGACACTCCCCCAGATAATCTGATAGGGCGAGCTGCCGAGCGAAAGACATACCGACATACTCGGTGAAATGGTCGAGAAATGATGCCATGACTACCCATCTCCTTATAGTGGCTCAGCTGAGACTACGGTCCATTTATACCGGTAGAACCGGTAAGCACGCCCTTCTTCGATCACCTCATACGCGCTAGGGCGGAGGTCAATCCAGGTGCTGCCGCACAGCACACGATAGCTCGCCGTGGTCTCGGCGTCACCTGGTGAGTACTCCTTTTTTCTGACAACGCCTTCAATCGGTCGCACCGTACCATAGGCAAAACTCCCCGTCCGGAGAGCGACACGCGTCCGGATTGCCGAAATCGCCAGCCATTATGCGAGCGCTGCAACCACTATACTAAACCCGATCAACATCACCGGAAGTACAGGGTTGGCCTCGGCTTCGCTCTGCAAACTCTCAGTCTCATTGGTCAGCAACGCCACCACAGGAATACTCGCTGGGACAGCAGCCAGTAGGAGTACAATAAGCAGACATGCCCGATCTGGCGAGCGCATTTCAGCGGAAAAGCGCTGACGCTGGGCCTCACTGAGATTACCCATGCGATTGGCGGCGAGATCAGTGGCGTCGAAAACGAACGCCTGACCCAGCGGAGGAGAATCAGTCTGTTGGGATGGATAGAGCATATTCTGCGATTCAATCAACTCAATGGAGAGCAACCGGTTGCCAAAATAATAAGCGCGAGCCACAGAACCCTCTGAGAGCGCATGGAAGGCACCCTCGTCAAAATGCTGGCGATTGAGCGCTTCCACGTAAGTTTTACCTCCAATTTGGAGTGCAAACAACGGGTTACCATCCGCATCACCACCCAGTGCCCGAATGGAGACAGAACCTTCAACGTGATGCACTTGGCCAGCGAGAAACCCAGCTCGCTCGCGCTTGGTGGCCCGGCCTATGGATAGCAGGCTCACGACCAGGACAAAGATCAAAATCCCAAGTGGGATTCCCAGGACCAGAAGCGATTCATCGAATGCAACATCTGCAAAGAAAAGCCGGCCAGCAAAGACAGCCGTGAAGATTAAGAACATGAGTGGCGCACAGGCAATCGCTGTTCGCCGAGTCTGCTTATCTTGCTGCTGCATCTCGCTGATTCTGGCATTAAGCACCTGGCTCTGTGCCGGCGAGAGCATACCAGAACGATTTGCATCCAAGTCTGCGGGGGTGAAAGAGAAGTAGCTTGTAAGCAGATGGTCGTTATCGGCCATTGGGGAACGATTACTCCTTCTCTATTGCTGTGGCAATGCTGTTGGAAAGCGCCATAGACTCCGGTCAGAAGATAGACGAGTGGCGGCGTAGAGCTCGGGCGCTACGTTAGCGCCGGCCAGCCCGAGCTGGCCAGCATAGTAACCCTCAGGGTTCTAGGTCAGGAGAGGCGCGATCAGAAACAGCCCACCCAAGACTAATGGTTCGTCTTCAGGCTTCACGTCGCCTACTTTCTCGATCACGCGCCGCGCCTCACCAGTCGATATCCCTCTATTATTGGGCGTCAGCTTGAGCGCCTCGCGACCATGTAGCGTGACCCTGTAGGTAGGGATCATGGCTTTGTTCCGTGCAAAGAGAGGCAGCAAGCCGCTGAATAGCGTCATGAAGCCGACGCTGGCACCGGTCTTCCAGCTATCACCACTGGCAATGGTACCGATTTGGGCGCCAGTGGCGTCGTGCAACACGACCTCGCCCGCCATTAGGCCCTTGCCGCGTAGGACCGCCTCGCCAACGGTGCGGCCGTCGGGAAGTCGCACGCTCAACTGCCGGCCAGTTTTGCGATGGAACTGGATCTGCAGATCAAAAATTGGGCTAGCGTCATTCGCGGGAATGGTCACGTTTTGATTGAGCTTGCGCGAGTCCACTTCGATGCGCATCACCTGTTTTCCGGTGGCGTCTTTGACATCAAAATGCAGGCGAGCGTTCATCTTCCCGATACGTTTGGTCAAGGTCAGTGGGTATTCCATCATTGATTCTCCTTATCATCAGGCTTGCGTTGAGAGCGGGCTTGTCGTTGCATCATACTCACCACAAATGCGGCCAAAGACTCGAAATCGGCGAAACCATACCGTTCGCCCGTTTGGGTGTCCTCCAGGCTAAATCGGCAGATGGCTGCCCCAGACTCTGCGCCCGCGGAACCTTCCCGCCAGAAACGGAGGAGAAAAGCATAGTATTCAGCCGGGCGTGAGGATGACATAGGCCAACGAGTCCACTCAGAAGTTTTTGGTTATACTCAGGTATATACGGTCATCGTAAATGGATCGTAAACTTATGAAGACCTTGAAGATCTATCTCCTCGGACAAACCGCCTTCTGGCTTGAAGACACACCCATTGATGGTTTTGTATCAAACAAAGTGCGCGCCTTGCTAGCGTATCTCTCACTGGCCAACCTACCCCATCAACGTGATAGCCTGACCGGCTTGTTATGGGCGGAGATGCCGGGCGTCGACGCGCGCACCAATCTCCGGATGGCGCTTTCTAATCTGCGGAAGCTTATCGGTGGCTACCTTGTGACGTCGCGCGAGACCGTAACGCTCGATACCGATCTTCCGCTGTGGATCGATGCCCTTGAGTTGCTGGCTACCTCTCAAGACCAGGCAGCGGACCTCACCCAGCTTGAGGCTGCTAGCGACCTTTATAGCGGCGATTTCATGAATGGTTTCATGCTTAAGGATGCACCGGCGTTCGAGGAGTGGTTACTTGGTCAGTGCGAGCGCTTTCGACGGGCTGCGGTAGTGGTTCTCGAAAGGCTAGCAGATCGCTACGCGCGCCAGGGGAACACGCTCCCGGCCATAGAGGCAGCGCACCGTTTGCTGGCCCTTGACCCCTGGCGCGAGGCCTCGCATCGTCTTTTGATGACCCTTCTAGGGCGCAAGCGTCAGTACACTGAAGCCCTGGCACAATACGAAGCCTGCCGCCGCATCCTGGCCGACGAACTGGGAGTTGCCCCCATGCCGGAGACGGAGGCACTTTACCGCCGGATTTTGCAGCTACGGGAAGAACGCGCACCCGTCCTGCCACGTTTCGCAACATCCTTTGTTGGGCGCGAAGCAGAACTGGCGATGCTGAATGCTTGGCTAGGGGATCCCACCCAGAGGCTGATGACTATCACGGGTATGGGCGGTGTGGGTAAAACACGGTTGGCCCTGGAGGCCGCATCACGCAGCGTTGAGCTATTCCTTGATGGTATTGTCTTCGTGCCACTGGCCAGCCTAGTAGATGCAAGCGAGCTAGTTGGCACGTTACAGAATGCCCTGGGGTTGGAAGGAAAGGCCAGCTACCAGCAATTGCAATCACACTTACGCGAGTGCGAAATCCTGCTGGTTCTGGACAATTTCGAGCATGTGCTACCAGGGCGAGACACACTCAGCCGGCTGCTACGCCACTGTCCAGCCCTGCGGATTCTGGTAACCTCGCGTGAGCGGCTTAACTTACAGGGAGAGACGACCCTCCCCCTCGAAGGCTTGCCATATCCAGCCCAGCGTGGCGAAATGCACGATTTCGCCGCACTATGGCTCTTCTCGGAACGTATGCACCGCGCGGGGATCCAGGAGTCCCTTTCGACAACCGAACAGGCGACCATTAGCCAGATTTGCCGCCTGGTAGAGGGATTGCCCCTCGGCATCGAATTGGCGGCAAGCTGGACCCACGCCGCTAGTGTATCTGAGATTGCTGCAGAACTTGGACACAATCTTGAGCTGGCCCATCGAGAGATGAACATTCCCCTACGGCATCGTAGTCTGGAAGCTGCTATCGGGTATTCATGGGAGCGGTTGACACCATCCCAGCAGCGAGCACTGATGCGGCTCGCCGTCTTCGAGACACCGTTTTCTCTCGAAGCTGCTCATTACGCAGCCGGTGTGAAGCTGCCAGACCTGGTAACGCTGGTCGAGCATTCTCTGCTGCGCCGCCCAGAGCAGCCGCACTATGATATACATCCCCTTATCCGGCAATTTGTCCGCAGGCGTTACGAAGCCTACCCAACGTTGGTAGAAGAAACTCGTGCCGCACATAGCCACTATTTCACAGGGTTGGCCGCAGAACAGCAAACGGACCTGATAAGTGGAAATAACGCAGATACCATGCGAAGATTCGCGGCCAGCTGGGCAGACATACGCAGCGCATGGTTGTGGGCAACAGCCCATTGCGATCAGACAGTGCTCGGTGAGATGCTGTCACCAGTGTACACATTTCTCATCGGGCAAGGGCGTCTCACAGAAGGCGCAGAGCTGTTCAGTCTGGCATTGTCAACTTGCGAAGCGGAGAATGAGGACACAGACCTGATTCTGCTTGGCCGGTTACGAACCTACCGGGGTGTATTCGCCTACCGTTTGGGGGACTTCACCGCTGCCGAGGGCGACTTCCATCAAGCTTTGGCTGACTTACCAGCAACAGCACCACAGGCAAGACTGGTGGCACGCTACTTCACGGCATGTCTACTGAGCGACAAAGGGGATCGCGACGCCGCGATGCACCTGTTCACCGAGTGTCTGGAAAACGCACAACAGCTCAACGACGCGCGCTACATCGCCAACATCCGCAATAGTCTCGGCGTTATCGCCCAACAGCGCGGGGACCCAGCTACAGCGGCAGTCTATTTCCGTGAGAACCTCTCTCTTTTTCGGAAAACTGGTAACGAGCGCCAGATCGCCAATACACTCAGCAACCTAGGCCTGGTGCTCTACGAGCAAGGGGACCATACGGGCGCCTATCCGCTGCTCCAGGAGAGCCTGCAGATCCATCGTGTACACAATGACCGGCGCCGCATTGGGATTGCGCTGAACAACCTGGGCCTGGTTGCGGCTGCTCAGCCCGATCATAGCGCGGCGCAGCAGTACTACACGGAGAGTCTCACACTTAGCCGTGAGATCAGTGACCGGTGGGGCATCGCCCTGGCTCTGGCCAATCTGGCGCGTAGCCGTGGGCAACAGGGAGGCTGGGATTGGCATGAAATCAAAGCTGATCTCTGTGTTGCCCTGGACGTGGCTGTAGAGATCGGCGCTGAGGGCTTAATTCTGGACGTGCTGAACGCGGCCCTGATGAGCCTTGCTAGCCGGGGACTGAGCGAGGAAGTGCACTGGCTGAGCGCAGCGATCATTGGACATCCCTCCGCTAGCGAGGCGATGCGTCGTGATGCTATTGGAGCCCGGCACATCGCGGGCATTCCGCTCCGTGAAGCTGTTTCCAGCACGCCGGATTCCCTGCCTTCGCTGGCGGCTGCCCTCCGCGAGCGTCTCGCATGCATTGACTCCAGCTCCCGCGAGTAGCGTTGCCATCCAACCGACGCCTTGAAGCCTTCTGGTAGCCAGGACTTGAAGCATTGATCATTTCCTAAAGAAGCTTTACCTTATCCGCCTGGTTTTACGCCAAAACATCAACAAACTTGCGCTTGATCTTACGCCTAATCCGTATACTAACCACAGTAGCTATGTAAACTGCCGTTTTCATGAAGGTATTTCGTCAATGTATGCGGTACACCACCCCGATATCCTGATCTAGTCCTAATCTTCCCATAAGAAACCGCAGGCAAACAGGGACTGCCTATAGTGGCTGCTAGTTTGGGCGCGTTGGCGCTCCAGCCAACGGAACATTACGCTTCATTGGAAGTCCCTGTCAATCAGGGGAGGGCGTCTCATTTCCGGGACGTCCTTTGCTTTGGGTACCCAGTGCTTCTCCGGTACGACGTTGCCCGCTAGCCTTCATCATGCTCCGGCTTTGGACCGAACCGCAATCATGTGGATGAGCATTTCCGCACCTCTCCGCGGTTCACACTCATTTTACAGCTTGTTTACATGGAGGAAAGCGCCCTTCCCCACCCCGCTAAAGCAGGGTGTCCCCTGGCGCAAATTCTATGGTTTCTACACGCTAGCAACATCCGACCGGCAAAGTTAGAGTGTTCGTGAGGCAAGTCCTACGGCTGCCATCAGGAACAAAGACCTCAAAACCCAATCAACCCAAAACCACAGGAGACAAGACCATGTACCGAAAGCTACGTCGCGTGTTTCTCGCCGTCGGCATCATTGCTCTGTTGGGAGCGCTGGCCGTGCCAGCAATGGCCCAGGGGAACGAACCGGAAATCATGTCGATCACGTTGTCAGAGCGACGGATCAATTGGTTCCTAACCTATAGAAACCCATTCCCCAACACCTTCACCGACCTGAGTGTGGATCTGACGCCTGGCAAAGTCACGCTCTATGCGACGATTGTCGCTGGTGAGGGTTCAGTTACACCTGCTCAGGAGGTGCCGTCGGTCACTGAGACTGTTCTGGTTCCGTATGTCAATTGCCAGCGCATCTTCTGGTCCGTCGAGTCGGCTATGATCAATGGCCAGCCCGCCACCCAGGAACAACTAGACAAGATCAACAGGCTACTTGTGGATGCGTGGCAGCGTTTGATCGAGAACTACTCCTGTCTTTGGAGATCACCGAGAGAGCAATGACCACCGTTTATGAGGAGTTCGAGGGACATGGTGAAGCAGACGTTATCATCGTACCCGCCGGCTAAGTAGCGACGACCACCGACCGATCCGACCGCCGTCTCAAACTGAGACTGGCGGTTTCGCGTTCTATCGTCAGCAACACACCAACGGCGATCGCGTAGCCTTGCACACAGATTCTTAGGAGAAAACACGCCAACAAAGGGGTACAATAGCACCATCCGCAAGTCTCATCTCCAGAGGGTTGGCTATGCGACGAACTGCGCTCATCGTATGCATATTGTTGGCACTGGCTCTACCGGTGCAGGCTAGCCAACAACGCGGCGCATATCGCAGCGTATTGGCTGAGCCCCATCCGCCAAATTCCCAGGAAATACGGCGGATCAGACGCACGGTCTCAATCCTGAGCAACTTCAATGAACATTTCGCCTTCAGCCCGGACGGCACAAGAATTGCCGCAGCTGGTTCTGAAACGACCGTTAACGTCTGGCACGTAGATACGGGCGACATCATCTATACGCTGGCGCATGCGGGCACCTCTGTCTCCTGGAGCCCGGATGGCCGGTGGATCGCGGCGGGTACGTTTCGCGGCCCGTTTCGCGTGTGGGACGCCGCAACCGGTGCACTGGCGTTTGAGCTAGACTCGGATAGCGGTCGACACAGTTCGTGGGCACCCGACTGTCGCCGGTTCGTCACCAACGCGATTAATATTCACGACGGTACAACGGGTGCAATCATCACTGAACTGGGATTGAACTGGAACATCCCGTACGAGGCGCATTGGAGTCCAGATGGCACAATGATCGCCACTACCGGCAACTGGGGCCGCGATTACATGCACCTCTGGTCTTCAGATGGCGAGCGGCTGGATACCTTCTGGGCGGGAACAAGCGCCGCCTGGAGTCCAGATTCGACACGCTTGGCAAGCGCGTATCAGGTGCGGGATGTAGCGACGGGCCTGCCAGTTATGGTCATTCCGGAGATGGTTGGGGTGATTGCCTGGCATCCTGATGGAGAATGGATCAGCAGTGCAACTGCGGATGGCGTGTTCCTTTGGGATGCAGAAACAGGTGGACAGGTTACAGTCTGGCCATTTGGAGATTGCCAGACCAGAGGTTTTGCCTGGAGCCCCGATGGCCAGCGCTTCGCTCTCAATTGTCTGCGGCTGGGCACTGACCCCGGTTACGACCTCGTTGTCGGGGAGCTCGCCCAATGAAACGCGGGCTAACCCTTCTTCTATTGCTCCTGGCTGGTATCCCGGTTCGAGCCCAAGACGACACCGCCACCATAGAACAACGGTTTGTTTTCCAGCCACCGGCAGGATATGTTGCGGACTTCACCGCGATCGAATGGTCGCCAACGAGTGAGTTCATCGCCATTAACTTCGGTCAACATAATGAACAGCACAATCCACCTGGCCTGTGGCAGGTCTACGCGATGACCGGAGGCGATCTCTTGTTCGAGTTCAGTGATGTGGTTGCCTGGTATCCCGACGGCGACCGCCTATTGGCGCGCTCCATGGATGACTTAGCCCTGCAGATCGTAGATATCCGCAACGCGACAGTTGAGACAGCTTCAAACCGCGCCGCGCTAGTAGACACCGGAGCATCCGTACATCTGTCGCCTGATGGAACGCTGGTCGCGGTGGACAGCGTGCACTCAGACCTGCAGATCTACGATGCGGCCAATCTCGAGCTGCGGTACAGTCTCCGTGGCTACGCGCTCGATCCGTACTTCTCGCACACCTGGAGTCCGGACAGTTCACAGCTTGTCGTTGTGCCGGAAGACATCCGCTATCGCAATCTGGGACCGCGCCATGTATGGACGTTGAATCGAGGGCTCTCAGCACCGATCTACAACATGACTGCCGCGCTGGCCTGGTCACCGGATGGCACGCGTGTGGCAGCCCCAAGTGACTATACCAAAGTGCGCATTTATGCTGCGACAACGGGTGAGCTACTCGCGACCATCGGGAACTATGTGGGCGGTCCAACGGGCCGTTTACAGTGGGAAGCGAACTTCCTGCTTACCTTAAGCGGTGATTACGCCTCCATGCCATTGACACTTACTGTGTGGGACTTCGACCGCACTGCGTTCGTCTTCCAAGAATATGTCGATCTTGGGGAATACCGGATTGAAGGCACTGAGCTCGTCGTGTTTGAGCCATTCCTCGGCAGTCGGCGCATTGACCTGACGACAGGCCAGGTCTTACAGGAGTCGCGATTCGAACTGTTGACACCCTATCCAAGCCCGGACTGGCGTTGGGTCGCCAGACCGGGCTCGTCAAGCGAGAACGATCACTCTATTGCGGTTTACCGCCTAGAGGGTCTGGAGCAAATCGCAACACTGCAATGGCATACGGTCCTCGTCAAGTTCATCGTGTGGAGCCCGGATAGCCGCTACTTCGCTAGTGCCGATTCCTCGGGCACAGTTATCGTGTGGGAAGTGCAGGACAATATGCCCGGCTCACGTGAAACTGTCGATTGAGCGGTGCCAGAGCGGGCAGTTTCTAGGCGGATGATCATCAGTTTGCCCGCCAATGCCTCTCAGTAAGTATAGTTGCAGCACCCGCGCCCGGAGCCGTTGTCTGCCGGCCGGGGTCGCCGTTTTTCTCTATTGAAGCACGGGCCATTTTGGCTTCAGGTTCGCCGCACAGATTCGGCGTGTATAACCCCATTTTGAGTACACCCCAGCTTGTCGCTTACTTGCGCTTGGTGACACTTGTCCCACGTTGTAATCGCGCGTCGTGTCGGAAAAGGTGACATCTCACCCACTACAAAACCCCTCCCCATGCAGTAAGCTGAATCCCGGCACGCTTTCGATTGCCCCGAAAGCGAAGTCAACAGTTCGCATACTAGTAATGAAGAGGAGTACTCACATGGTAGCACCAACCATAGACAAAGAGGTTATGCAATCAATCGCTGCTGACTTTTGTGGCGATCTCATTGAACCAGGTGACAAGAGTTACGATGACGCGCGGGAAATCTATAACGCCATGATCGACAAACACCCGCACCTGATCGCTCGCTGTGCCAATGTGGCGGATGTCATCGCCGCCGTGAATTTCGCGCGTGACAATGGCCTGGACCTGGCAGTGCACGGCGGTGGGCATAACGGGGCCGGGCTCGCGATGGTTGATGACGGCGTAGTCATTGATCTATCGCCTCTGAAGGGTATCCGCGTGGATCAAGCGGCCCAAACCGTGCGGGTTCAAGGCGGCTGCACCTGGGGCGAGGTCGATCATGCAACGCATGCATTTGGCTTGGCAGTCCCCAGCGGTATTATCTCGACCACTGGTGTCGGGGGCCTGACCCTCGGCGGAGGCCACGGATACCTATCACGCAAGTACGGCCTCACCATCGATAACCTGATAGAGCCCGATGTGGTACTGGCCGATGGTCGTCTGGTCACAGCTAACGCCAGCCAACACGAAGACCTGTTCTGGGCTATTCGTGGGGGTGGCGGCAATTTTGGTGTAGTCACATCCTTTCTGTTCCAGGCACATCCGGTTCACACTGTGTACGGTGGGCCGATCATCTGGCCAATCTCCCAGGCCGAAGAACTCATGAAGTGGTACCGCGATTTCATCGCGGATGCTCCTGAAGACATCTATGCCTGGTTTGGTTTCCACCGTGTTCCAACGGGCTCCCCCTTGCCCGAGGCGTTACACGGCCATCATGGTTGCGTCATGACATGGTGTTACACCGGGCCGATGGACAAAGCGGAAGAGGTCTTTGCGCCGATTCGCCAGTTAGGCGACCCGGTTTTGGATATGGCCGGGCCAATGCCTTATCCAGCGCTGCAGCGCATGTTCGATCAGTTGTACTACCCACCAGGGCTGCAATGGTACTGGAAAGCCGATTTCGTCAAGGAACTCAGCGATGAAGCGATCGACATCCATACAGAGCACGGGTCCTCGCTGCCAACCGAGCTGTCGACAATGCACCTCTACCCGATCAACGGTGCCGTGCACGATGTCGCCGCGTCAGAAACAGCGTTTAGTTTCCGAGATGTCACCTGGTCGCGCGTGATCGTCGGTGTAGACAAAGACGCGGCGAATGCCACACATCTCAAGCAATGGGCGCGCGACTACTGGGCCGCTCTGCATCCGCTCTCAGCCGGGGGTGGTTATGTCAACTTCATGATGGAGGAAGGCCAGGATCGCATCGAAGCAACATATCGTGACAACTATGCGCGCCTGGTTCAGGTCAAGGCCAAATACGACCCGGACAACCTTTTCCACGTCAACCAGAACATCAAGCATAGAACCTGACACCCGTAGGCCAGCAGTCGACAGCCTACAACTGCTGTCGGCTGCAATGATACTGCTGGCACGGCAAGACTGAAACACAGGAGGGAAGAAGACAATGTTGCAGCTTGAAATTGATGAAATGATTAAGTGCCCTATTGACCAGGTTTTTGCTCGCCTTGCCGATATATCAGCATATTCGCAGTGGCTACCACCCGAGGGGATCTTCGTCAGTACGCGTCAGCTTTCCCAAGGCCCGATTGGGGTAGGGACGACCTATAGAGACCGGACGACACTCGGCACATTTAGAGGTGAAGTCATCGAATTCCAGAGACCAACGAAGATCGTGTTCAAACATCGCCTTCACTGGCTGGGGATACCTGTCCTGGAGACATGCCCTGGATATATATTGGAAGCTACTGAGGGTGGCACCAAGCTACATCACACAGCCAAAGGGCGCTTATTTGGCATTTTCAGGCTCATACGGCCGCGCGCCAACCACTTTGCTCGCAAGGAAAGAAAACGCACGGTTGCTGAGCTCAAAGCATCTCTCGAATCGCTCCCCTAAATTCGTTGTCCCTGCAAGCGACGGGGTTGCAGGTCGGCATTTGACAGCACGAGATCACAAGTCACGGTGCTTAGGATTGTGTACGATCCCGTCCCAAGCCTGCTTCGCGGGCCAGTACAATCGCTTGAGCACGGCTGCCCACAGCCAATTTCCCGTAAATGCGTGAGACATAGTTGCGGATAGTTTTTGGGGAGACAACCAACTCCTCAGCAATTTCGGTGTTGCTCCATCCTTGGGCGATCAACAGCAATACGTGGCGCTCTCGCGGGGTAAGTTCGGGGATTATTTGCCGGCTGTCTCTTATACACATCT
>JAADYW010000158.1 GCA_010092845.1 Chloroflexota bacterium | reverse complement strand
GTAAAGAATAGCGCCGACGGATGTGACATCCACGAGCCGCTGTGGAGCAAAGCGATCGGGCTGGCAGCCAGCAAGATAGCAGCCACCACCCCCACCCGCTCGTCGAACACCTCGCGGCCCAGGCGGTAGGTCAGCGCGATGGTCAGACTGAAGAACAGGGGATTGAGCACCCATTCCAACTCCGCCAGGAAGCCAATTGCCAGCAGCAGAGGCCAGCCTGGCGGGTACTTGCCGAAGCGTTTACCATCACAATTGATGCCAAACTCCTCGTCATCGGCGTCGGTACAGTCGATAACAAAGGGTTGCCAGAACACACGCGCTGGCTTGGGCGATTGGATATAGACGCGCCCGCCCGCGAATATCCGGGCCTGGTAGATGAAGGCAATCTCGTCTTCAAGATGGGGCAATCGCTCGAAGACAGTCTCCATGACGGCAAAAGCCCCGGCCAGACCCAGATACGCGGCCAGGATTGCGATCAACGCCGAGCGTCTCATGTCGCCAGCACCCGCCGGTAGACGTCCAGCGCGATCTCTGCGGTGCGGTACCAACTGAAAGTTGCCGCATGTTGCAGTCCCCGCACCCGCATCTGTTCGCGCAGCACCGCGTCATCGAGCAACTGCTGGATAGCGTCGGCAATGCTCTCGATATCCTCAGGGTCAATGTAGATGCCATGATCCCCGACCACCTCGGGCAGTGACCCGCGCTCAGCGACGATGACCGGGGTGCCGCACGCCATGGCTTCGATAGCTGGCAAGCCGAACCCCTCGTGGAATGAAGGCAAGACCAACAAGGTGGCGCCACTATAGAGCGCCGGCAGTATATCGAACGGCACATCCTCGAACCAGACCACCTGCGTCTGCAATCTCAACTCGTCGATCGCCGCCAGCGACTCATCGGCATTCCAGCCGCGTTGGCCGCCCAGTACCAGTGGCGGCAAGTCCGGTCGGCGCCGGTAAAGCTGCGCATAGGCCTGCAACAGGCCCACCAGATTCTTGCGGGGCTCGATGGTGCCGACAAACAACAGATAGTCGGCGGGAACATCATAGGCCGCCAGGATATCGGTGAGGGTAGGACGAAAAGCGGGGTTGATGCCCAGCAGATGCACGGTGATCTTCTCCTCCGGCACCCCCAGCCGCTCTACGATATCGTGACGGGTACCCTCGGTCTGTGCGAAGATATGATCGGCATGGTCGACAGCCCAGTGAATCTGATCGGCGTAGTAGCGCCGTGCATCAGGGGTCTGGAACTGCGGGTAGTCCAGGAAATGCAGATCATGGATCGTGATGACATGGCGGCGGGCGCCACGTCGTGGGGGGATGAAGTCCGGACTGTGCAGCAAGTCCAGGCGTCGCGGCAACAGTTCGAGTGAAAGTGCAGTTCGCTCCCAGCGATGGTGCGCCGGGGTATAGGCATTCAGCCGCCGGAAGTTGGGAGCCGGGCAATGCGAATGCCGGTCGCGAAAACGGTGGATAATGGCATACGAGGTGTCGCGATCCAGTGAAGCCAGGGCGTTCTCCAGTTGCCGCGTATACTCCGCAATGCCTCCCTTGCGATAGGCCAATAACCGTGCGTCGATTCCTATTCGTGTCATCGCATTGATGATACCCGAAACAAACCCCATACACTGCTGTACTGCACAGCACGGGCTCATAATCATCCAACGTGGCTTTCAGCAGTGCGCCATTGCCACAGGTCATGATCCAATTCTACCCACCGACTGCCTGACATCCCCGGCAGCAGCACATCGTCAAGAATAGCTGAAGTTCGCGAAAACGCGAAATGGCCCCCCTGGCTAGCAAGCATTCCTTACCCTTTACGTGGGGGGTCGAACTCGTTGTATAATGGCGGCAAAACTGGAAGGAGCAGCAACATGGATCTGCAACAAGCGCTACGAATGATCGAATGGTTAGATGAAGAGCGGCGCCGCGACAAAGCTACCATCGCCAAGCTCGAAGAACGTCTGCTCCAACAGCAAGAGCAATTCGAGCAAGTGACTCGCCAGATCAAGGGACTAGAGAACGAGCACTCCAGCCTGCGCTCACAGTTCATACCGGCCGAGCGCGACCAGGAGATCGTTGAGCAGGTGCGCCAGGAAGTCCGGCAGATGATCGAGAGCATCGAGACCAAGCGCCTGTCTGCCGAACGTGAAGCCGAACGCCGCCAGGAATTCGCCCGCGAGATGTCCACCCGCCCCTTGCGCGAACTGAACGACCGGCTCGACAAAATCGAGCAGAGCATGGACGACATGGGCGCCGCCAGGGCCGAACGCGATCGAGTGTCTTCATCGTTGGTTCTACTCCAGCAGCGTGTGGAAGATGTCGCCAAGAAGACCGAAGCTCCCGAGCGCCGGCTGACCCTGCTGGAGGAACAACGACGCCAGGATAACCGGCGTATCTCGGACCTGCAAGCCAGTCTGCCCGACCACCAGAAAGCCGTCGATAGCCTGAAGCTCAAAATCGACCGGCTCGAATCCCTGTCGTTGGCCAACGAGAAGCTCATCATCGAGATTCAGAACACCGAACAATCACGGCGCGAAGAGATGCAGAGCTTCACCGAACAGCAAAGCCTCATCATGCAGCAACGCGATCAGCAGATCAAAGAACTCAGCCGGAGCATCGGTGTCTATGATGAGGACATCCGGCGCAGCCTGGAGCGCCTGGAGTCCTGGGCCGAGACTTACCGCGAAATGAAGAAGATCGTCGGCGACTTCGAGCGCATCGGCGAACGCCTCGAACGCCGCATCAACGAAGTAGCCGAGATGCAACGCCTGTCGGAAGAGCGGTTCCGCGAAGAATGGAATGACTGGATCAAGGACGATCAGCGGCGGTGGAAGCAGTTCACCCTGACCAACGACGAGGCCTGGCGCAACCATGAGCAAGAAATGGCC
>JAADYW010000157.1 GCA_010092845.1 Chloroflexota bacterium | reverse complement strand
GGCGTCCGGGTGCTTCGGCATCCATTGTATCCTGACCATAGCCGCTCAGGGATTAAGCGAGCACTGAGCTATCTCAGCTTCATGCTTGTGGCCGCCGTGCTGGGGCCAGTCCTTTGCGGCAAGACTGATATTCTCTGGGTCTATCATCCTCCGCTGACAACCGGGGTCGCTGGTTGGTGGCTCTCACTCTGGCGACGCGCGCCCTTCGTGTACGAGATCCAGGATATGTGGCCCGAGTCGCTAACAGCCACCGGGATGATTTCTAACAAGTCGATCCTTGGGGTCCTGGGACGCATCGCACGATTCATTTACCGACGTGCCAGGGCGATGACCGTTATCTCACCAGGCTTCAAGGAGAATCTGATCACGAAGGGTGTCCCGCCGCACAAGGTTCATGTGGTTCCTAACTGGACCGATGAGCGTATCTATGGCCCAACTTCACGTGATGTGTCGGTTGGTCAGGACTTCGAGCTAGCAGGCAGGTTCAATGTGGTCTTCGCGGGGAATATGGGGCCGGCTCAGGGCTTACAGACCGTGATCGAGGCTGCTCAACAACTGCTGGATGTCCCCGAGATCCAATTTGTCTTTATTGGAGATGGTCTGGCACTACAAGGCCTGCAGGAGTCTGCGCATGGGTTATCCAATGTAAGCTTCATTGATCGCCAACCCGCTGAAAACATGCCTGGTTTCTTTGCCTGGGCGGATGCGCTCCTGGTTCATTTGAGAAGCGATCCCCTATTCGCCATCACGATCCCCTCCAAGACCTTGGCTTATCTGGCCAGCGGACGTCCGATTATCTGCGCGGTCGCGGGCGACGGTGCGGAAGTTGTGCGTCAGGCAAACGCCGGGTTGATTTGCCCGCCTGAGGACCCTGACGCGCTAGCCAAAACAGTGCGCACGCTGTACACTATGCAACCGGCTGAACGTGAAGCGATGGGCGAAGCAGGGCGACAGGCCTACCTGGCCCATTACCGGCGTGAGAAAGCGGTAGATCGCTATGAACAGCTGTTTGAGGAGATTCACTTAAGGAGGAACTCAAGATTAAAGCGCTAGTGACCGGCGGTGCCGGGTTTATAGGGTCAAATATCGTACAACTTCTGCTCGAGAAAAACCATCAGGTGGTCGTTCTAGATAACTTGTCATCAGGCTACCGCTCCAATCTCGCTCCTTTTCCCGATATCCTTTTTATCCAAGGTGATATTCGTGATCAAGACGCACTCGCGTCTGCGGTTGAAGGCGTTGATGTTGTATTTCATTTGGCGGCGTCGGTTGGGAATAAGCGCTCGATCGACCATCCCATCGAGGACGCTGAGATCAACGTTATTGGAACACTGCGGTTACTCGAGGCCATGCGGCGTGCAGGCATTCCCAAGATCGTTAACACCTCGTCGGCAGGGATTTTCGGCGAGCTGAAGACTTTGCCGATCGCGGAAAATCACCCAATAGACCCCGATTCGCCTTATGGGGTTAGCAAGCTGGCTGCTGAGAAAGACGCGCTTGCCTACAGCAAACTCTATGGCATTGAAGTGGTCTCGCTGCGCTATTTCAACGTGTATGGTGTTAACCAGCGCTTCGATGCATACGGCAATGTCATTCCAATCTTCGCACACCGGATGTTGCACGGCGAGACCGTCACAGTCTTTGGAGATGGCGAGCAAACACGGGACTTTGTGAATGTTCGGGATGTGGCGAGCGCGAACTATTGTGCCGCTATCACCAAGGGTGTGGGCGGCGTCTACAATATTGCTAGCGGCACTTCTATTTCTATTAATGGCCTGATTGAGCTCATGCAGGACGTTAGTGGGATCCAGCCTACTGTGGACTACGGTCCGCCGCGGGCGGGGGATGTTCGGCATAGCCTGGCCGACATCTCAGCGGCACGGGCGGCATTTGGCTACCAACCGACTGTCGAACTACGGGCCGGGCTGGATGAATATATGAAGTGGTTTGCAGAAGAAGCGAAGCGCTCATGAAACGCGTACTCATTTTGGGAGCTGGCGGGATGTTAGGGCACAAATTGTGCCACTCATATCGCCAGCGTTTCGATACCTGGGCTACGGTACGAGGCAATCTGCGATCATACGAGCGCTATGATCTGCTACCCCAGGGTCATCTGATAGGTGGGGTGGATGCCTTTAATTTCCAGACGGTGATAGAAGCAATGGCTGCGGTTAAGCCGGACGTGGTTATCAACGGTATTGGCATTATCAAGCAGCTCCGCAGCGCAAAGAATCCTATCGTCAGCCTGACAATCAATGCCTTATTTCCGCACCAACTGGCCAACCTCTGCCAGGCCAGCGGCGCGCGCCTCATACACCTGAGCACAGATTGCGTCTTCACTGGGCGCAAAGGCATGTATACCGAAGACGAGGTATCGGATGCCGAGGATCTCTATGGCCGGACGAAGTATCTGGGCGAGGTCGATGCTGAGAACTGTCTGACCCTGCGAACCTCCATCATTGGGCGCGAGCTTACCAGCACTCACGGCCTCGTTGAGTGGTTTCTGAGCAATCAGGGCGGTCAGGTGAAGGGTTTTAAAGAGGCTATCTTTAGTGGGTTTACAACGATGGCTCTCGCCGATATTATTGCTGGCGTCATTGAACACCAACCCGAATTGGCGGGCGTCTGGCAGGTATCGGCCGAGCCAATCAGTAAATACGATCTACTGGTGCTGATCCGTGATGCCTTTGGGGCTGATATTCGTATAGAGCCGGACGCGAAAGTCGTGATTGATCGAAGTCTCGATAGCTCACGGTTTCGCCAGAGGACAGGCTTTCAGCCAATGGACTGGCAACAGATGATTCAGCAGATGGCAGATGATCCAACACCCTATGAGGAGTGGAGAAATTATGTGGCTTGATGGTAAACGTGTTCTTGTAACCGGGGGAACGGGCTCGTTTGGTCAGGTGGTTGTGAATCGTCTGCTCAGCGGCGAAATGGGGCAACCCGAAAATATCACCGTCTTTTCGCGCGACGAAGCCAAGCAGCACTATATGCGACTTTCTTATATTAACCGGGAAGCGGCAACAGATGAGATCATCTATCGCAATTTTCAGCAGATGCTGCGCTTCTCTATTGGGGATATGCGTGACTATAACGCGGTGCTTCAGGCCGTCCGCCACGCCGAAGTCGTGATCCATGCCGCCGCGCTGAAGCAGGTGCCAACCTGCGAGTATTTCCCCGAACAGGCCATTATGACCAATATCGGGGGCGCTCAGAACCTGGTGCGGGCGATACGATCGCATGATACGCCAGTTGAGACGGTGGTGGCGCTCTCAACGGATAAGGCCTGCGGTCCGATCAACGTCTATGGCATGACCAAAGCCATTATGGAGCGGGTGATTATCGAAGGCAATATGGATTCTGATACCCGCTTCGTCGGCGTACGTTATGGCAACGTCATTGCGTCGCGTGGATCCGTTATTCCCCTATTCCTTAACCAGATCGAAAATGGTGGGCCTGTCACTATTACCCACAAGGATATGACGCGCTTCTGGCTGGAACTCGATCATGCTGTGGACATTGTTTTCGAGTCGATCCGTAGCGCCAAGCGTGGAGAAGTCTATGTTCCCAGGGTCCCAGCCTCACGGATTGTCGATCTTGCCGAGGTTTTGATGGGTGGTAGAGAAGTCCCCATCGTCTATACCGGTATCCGTCCGGGCGAGAAGATCCATGAGATCCTGGTGTCTGAGGAAGAGAGCAACCGGACGATTGAGCGAAATGGTTTCTATGTCATTCAACCAATTCTGCCCGAGCTTCTTGATGAGGGAGGCGAGCCCGCTACGCCGGTGCTCGATGGTGCCTACACCTCAGCCGAGGTCACACTGGATCACGAGGCACTTGGTACAATGATGGCGAAGTATGTTGATGCCTACGCAGTTGAGGGCCTTAAATGAAAGTTGTCACCCTCTTCGGGACACGCCCCGAGATTATTCGGCTGAGCCAGGTGATCAAACACCTGGATCAGTTCTGTGAGCAGCACTTGGTGTACACGGGGCAGAACTATGATCCCAATCTGAGCGATATCTTCTTCCAGGAACTAGAAGTCCGGAAACCAGATATCCACATGGGTATCCAGTCGACTGGTTTCGCGGATCAAGTAGGGCAGATTATTGCCAAAGCCGGCGACGTCTTCTCAACCGTACAGCCAGATCGCTTGTTGGTTCTCGGGGATACCAATAGCGGCCTGAGTGCCATCGTCGCGGCACGGATGGGAATCCCGGTTTTTCATATGGAGGCCGGCAACCGCTGCTACGACAATCGCGTGCCCGAGGAAGTCAATCGCCGGATCATAGATCACAGCAGTGACGTGCTGATGCCATACACACATCGCAGCAAAGAGAACCTGGTAGGCGAGGGTATAGAACGCCGACGCATCTTTGTAACTGGCAATCCGATCTACGAAGTGCTTGCTACGCACGCCGCGGCGATTGAGAGTAGCAGCATTCTTGAAAACTTGGATCTGTCTCCTCACGCCTATTTTCTCGTGACTGTGCATCGTGCTGAGAACGTCGATGATCCTGAGCGGCTGGCTGGCCTTCTGGAGGGTTTGCATGCGATTGCGTCACACTATCAACAACCTATCATCGTGAGCTTGCATCCTCGGACAGCTGATAAGATCGAACGCTTCGGGCTGGAGATCACTTCGGAGAAGATACGGCTTTCAGACCCATTCGGTTTCTTTGATTTTGTCAGGCTCGAAAAGCAGGCTCGCTGCGTGATTAGCGATAGTGGCACCGTCCAGGAAGAGTGCAGCATTTTCGGTGTGCCAAATGTTACGATCCGGGATGTGACCGAACGCCCCGAGACAATCGAGTGTGGCAGCAATATCCTGTCTGGGGGTGCACCTGAGGACCTGCTGCGCGCGGTTGAGATCGTACTGCACACTGGCGCGGACTGGTCCCCACCACCGGAATACATGGAGAAGAACGTCGCGCGAACGGTGACGAAAATCGTGCTGGGATACCACCATCCTGGGATTATCGTTTAAGCCCGCCACGCGCGAGGGCTTCCTGACTATTGCACTTTCCGACTCTGGGTTCAGGCTGTGGTCGTGAGCGTGCCTTGAATACAGTTGAGATAGGTTGTTTACCCTCATGATGTTGTCTGAGAATACGGCTATTGGTTAGATAGATGGATCGAGCATTGCCCGCACAGTCAAGGTCCGCCCCTACCATTGTCATTGATTCCAACCGATCCTTCGGCGTCGTCAATTTGCGCGAAATCTGGGATTATCGTGAGCTGTTGTATTTGCTGGTTTGGCGCCAGGTTATTGTTAAGTACAAGCAGACGGTTGTCGGAATCGCCTGGGCGGTCGTCCAGCCACTGGTTTCGATGATCGTGATGACGCTGGTATTCAATGGCTTTCTGAATGTAAGTAGTGGCGAGATTCCCTATCCCATTTTCGCGCTCTCCGGGTTGATATTCTGGCGCTATTTCTCAAGTGCAGTTACTGTTGGTGGGCAAAGCCTGGTCAGCAATGCACAGATGATTAGCAAGGTGTATTTTCCGCGCATCATTGTGCTGATCGCTGGGTGCCTTGCTCCGCTGGTTGACTTTCTGATTGGCTTTGGGGTCTTGCTCTTGGCGCTACCTTTGTTCGGGGTAGTGCCTTCGCTGAGACTGGTCCTGGCACCAGTGCTCCTGTTGGCGACATTGGCGACCGCACTGTCAGTAACGCTGTGGCTGTCCGCATTACATGTGCGTTACCGGGATATCGGTAGCATTATTCCCTTCCTGATACAGATCTGGATGTACCTGGTACCGATTATGTATCCGATTGAACGCGTTTCTGAAGCGGTTCGGCCCATTTATAGTATTAATCCAATGGTTGGCGTAGTAGAAGGCGGCCGCTGGGTACTACTCGATCAGGGGACACCACCAGACCTCATCACAATGGGGATTGGCCTCCTTACAGTTTTTGTTCTGTTGACTGGAGGCTTCTTTTTCTTCCACAGGACCGAACGTAGTTTTGCGGATGTCGTGTGATGAGCCGGACTGTCATCAGCGTAGAGAACCTGAGCAAGAAATACCATATTGGCTCTAACAGCGCTGACTTGTTACGGGAACACATCACCAATACGTTACGCCGGATCGTCGGCCGTGCACCTACAAGTGATGAGGCCAAGACGATTTGGGCGTTGAAAGATATCAACCTGGAAGTGCAAGAGGGCGAGATTCTGGGCGTTATTGGTCACAACGGCGCAGGCAAAAGCACGCTGTTGAAAATCCTCTCCCGAATCACCTATCCAACTACCGGCCGGATTGAGATGACCGGGCGGATATCGAGTCTGCTAGAGGTTGGTACAGGGTTCCATCCAGAGCTAACCGGCCGCGAAAATGTTTATATGAATGCGGCGATTCTCGGTATGAAGCGTTCCGAGACGCGCCAGAAATTCGATGAGATCGTAGACTTCGCAGGTGTCGAGAGGTTCATTGACACACCGGTCAAGCGCTATTCCACCGGGATGCGGACCCGACTGGCGTTTTCTGTCGCGGCTCATCTGGAGCCGGAAATCCTGATTGTGGATGAGGTGCT
>JAADYW010000024.1 GCA_010092845.1 Chloroflexota bacterium | reverse complement strand
CGGAAAGTCTTGGTACCTGTGGTGGCGTTTTCCCAATCGAGGTCCACGTAATTGGCGTAGTTGGGCGACCAACCCCAGTCATCGACGATCCTTTCGACACTCCCATCCTCATGCACCACAAAGACGCGGATATTGTCATCTTTGCGATAGCGCAGAGAATAGAGACCGGCGTCCAAATCGACATCTGTCTGGAAGCGCGAGCAGAATTCGTCATCACCCAGATCCGGATGGGGTTCGTCATCTTCATGTCGCCAACGATCTTCCGGCAACGAGCTATCCGGGAAGTAAATGCGATCAACCTGGTCGGTTTCGGCAGGCGCATCCGACCACTCACCGGTTGACGGGTTAAACGTGTTGCCGTAGTCACACCCACTCTTGGTCCAGTACTCCGCGTCCCAGGGGCCAGCCGCAGCCAGAATGTCGTCAAAGTCCGTCTGGAAGTTGTCGGCATCTGTGGCGTCGTCCTCAAACGGATAGCCGAAGTCACGTTCCTCGGGGGTTGGGCTAGGGCCTGGTGTAGGCGTATCCGAGGGCGTCGGGGTGGGTGTCTCCGGGGTGGGTGTCTCAGTGGGGACATCCGTCCCATCAAGGGTGCTGTAGGGTGTATTGGTGATCAGCGAGGGTGATTGTGGCGTATATGAAGCCACGGCCGTGACCACATCCCAGAATTCCGCCTCGCTCATGGGATCGCCAGGGGTACTGGTCTGTCCAATCAGCGTGAAGACGGTATCGCTGAAGACATTGCCCACAACCGGCGCAGTGATCAGCAGAATCGCGATTAACCCAATGACCGCCAAGGCCAGGATCAAGGCATACTCAATGAGTGCCTGACCACCAGGTGATGACGATTCGCTGGGCGCCGACTGATGACGGCGATGGGTCATTTTCTTATTTGATGACATAAGCCGCTATCCTATTCTAGCCCGTTTATTGACTTCGCGTTGACCGGACAGATCAACGATTTACCGCGCGCTTATCAACGCTTCGGATTTCTAGCGTCTCTAATACTAATGGTACATGACTCTACCCGAAATTATCACCTCATATTTGTAGACAATTTGTCGGAAGTCATTGACAAAATGTGCAGTATCACACTGTTTAAGCCGCTTTGCAGTGTGCTACGCTTGAGGCATATTCTGGACACGATGGTAGTGGTGTCCATTACCCGAAAATCTCGTGAAAGGACCCCCTAAATGCTTATCGATGGCAAGGCCATTGCGCAACGCATTCGCAATGAGATCGCCGGTGATGTCGAAAAGATGGTACAGGAACATGATCTAAGGCCTGGACTGGCTGCTGTGCTGGTCGGTGAAGACCCCGCATCGCAAACCTATGTGCGCATGAAGCGCAAAGCCTGTGCTGAGGCCGGCATCGAGTCGTTCGGGCATGAGTTACCCGCCGATATCGATCAGGAATCCTTGTTACAGGTTGTCCGTGATCTTAACGCCGACCCGAAGGTGCATGGTATACTAGTCCAACTCCCGTTGCCAGATCATCTCGATGAAGAGCAAGTTCTGAACGAAATCAGCATCGAGAAAGATGTCGACGGCTTTCACCCTGTCAACATTGGCCGTTTATCCATGAAGGGGCGCGAGCCACTCTTTATGCCATGTACGCCGATGGGATGTATGGTACTGTTGGAAGAAGCTGGGGCCAAGTTTGAGGGCGCCAACGCTGTTGTGCTTGGCCGCAGCAATATTGTCGGCCTACCCGCCGCGATGATGCTCATCAAGCGTAACGCTACTGTAACCGTCGTCCATAGCCGCACCAAAGATCCGGCCAGCATGTGCCGCAATGCTGACATCCTCGTTGCCGCAGTTGGCCGGCCCAAGATGGTCCAGGGCGACTGGGTCAAGCCTGGCGCCATCGTGATCGATGTCGGCGTGAACCGCGTTGACGATCCGACCGCCAAACGTGGCTACCGACTGGTGGGGGATGTCGATTTTGAGGCAGCCAAAGACGTTGCCGGGGCGATCACCCCTGTACCCGGCGGTGTAGGCCCAATGACTATCGCCATGCTATTGAAGAACACCCTGCGCGGTGCCGAGTTACAGTTGACCAAGGCCAAGGCCTAGCCGACATAGCCCGGACCTCCGCTCCGTTTTACAGATAGGTGGTGTGGTTTCTACACGTCAGTCTATGTAACCGTTTTTGGGCGAGTGATCGCCCGTGCACAAGAAGGACACGAAGCCTTGATGCGCCAGGCCCTTAGGGACCTGGCCGCATCAGGCCAGGATTTGCCGGCCGGGGTCGACCCGGCCTTGCTGACGCTGGGCAATGTGCGTACTGATATCCCGAGCATTGATCTGGACCGGCGTATATCGTTATGGAAAGTTGCCGCGATGATAGCTGAAGGAATCGGGTGCAGGCAGGCCAACCACCCCGTACATGCGATGCGTTGTCGTGGCCAAGCTGTGGCTGAGGCCTATGCCCAGATGCGCGAAATCGTTGCGGAGAAAATGGCAGCAGGCTGCGATTCTAAGCATTCCTGGCAAGATCGGGCACTGCGTTTTGGGAGCGCACTCCATACCCTCCAGGATAGCTATTGTACTGGCCATGCCCAGCGTATCGACAACGCTGATCCGCATGCCCCGATTATCGACATGTTTACCTATCCCAGTCACCAGCATCCAATCATATCGAAAAAGGATGACCCCTGGCAGGATCGGGCCAAGACAGCCTTTAAACCTGAAGCGGCAGCCGCTATAAGCGCTACCGTCGCAGCGCTGAAGATCTTCGTTGCCCAGTCGCCTGGCGCAATCGAAGGCTTCATGGAACAATACTTGAGCTTCCGGGCTGATATCGCCAAGGCCCACCACCCAGATTGAGGGCAAGATGGCAACCTTATTGGTCAAGCACGCGCATACCCTGGTCACGATGGATGCTACCCGCCGCGAAATTGCGGATGGCGCCGTATTGGTGCGTGACCAAGTCATCGAACAAGTCGGCACGACGGCAGCGCTGCCGTCATCTGCCGACCAGGTAATTGACCTCAAAGGCCAGCACATCCTCATCCCGGGTCTGGTCAACACACATCACCATCTATACCAGACGCTCACCCGCGTCATCAGAACCGCGCAAAACAGCGAGCTTTTCGATTGGCTGATTGCCCTGTATCCAATCTGGGCCGGGCTGACGGCCGAGGCGATGAAGATCAGCACCAAGGTTGGTCTCGCCGAGCTGATCCTCTCGGGCTGCACGACTGCCAGTGATCACCACTACATTTTCCCTAACGATTGCACTCTGGACGCTCAGATCGAGGCGGCGGGCGAGACGGGGATTCGTTTCCATGCCAGCCGCGGTAGCATGAGCGTCGGCCAGAGCCAAGGCGGCCTACCCCCTGACCATGTAGTGGAAGATGAGGACTTCATCCTGCGGGACTCGCGGCGCCTTATTGAGACCTATCACGATAACAGCCGCTACAGCATGCTGCGGATCACGCTGGCGCCCTGCTCGCCGTTCAGTGTATCAATGGATTTAATGCGCCAGTCTGCTGAGCTCGCCCGGAGTTATCCAGGGGTCCGGCTGCACACCCATCTCGCCGAGACGGAGGGGGATGTCGGATATAGTCTGGAGCAATTTGGCCTCAAGCCAGGCGACTACGCTGAAGAAGTTGGCTGGATTGGCGAAGATGTCTGGCACGCCCATGCTGTCTACCTGACAGACGAGGCCATTGGCAAATTTGGCCGCAGTGGGACCGGTATTGCCCATTGCCCAGCCAGCAACCTGCGCCTGGGTAGTGGGATCGCCCGTGTGCGCTTCATGCGGGATCGAGGTGTCGCCGTTGGCCTGGGTGTAGATGGCTCGGCCTCCAATGACAGCGGCCACCTGCTGGCCGAGGCGCGATTGGCGATGCTGGTCGCGCGGGCTGGTAGGGATCCGATGGGGTTAACGGCTCGTGAAACCCTGGAAATCGCGACGTTGGGGGGCGCCCAGGCACTGGGCAGAGACGATATTGGTAGCCTGGAACCGGGCAAAGCGGCCGATTTTGTAGCCTTTGACCTGAACACGCTGGCCTTTGCAGGGGCATTACACGATCCCGTAGCCGCGTTGCTCTTCTGCACACCCGCCCAGGTGGCCTATAGCGTTATCAACGGCCACATCATCGTCGAACAGGGCCATTTAACGACGCTCGAGCTCCCGCCACTGATCGAGGCCCATAACCAGCACGCTCAGGCACTGGTCGATCAAGAATAGCTGTCGCCGAAGTGGCGCATCAGTTCCCGGTACGCGATATTGATCTCCTGCATGCGTTCCTTGGCACCAGGCGAAGTATTCAGATCCGGATGGTTCTGGCGGGCTAGCCGGCGGTAGGCTTGGCGTACTTCCTCTTCAGGAGCTTCGGGGCTGATACCAAGAACCTGGCAATACCGTTTCCGGGTTGTCGGGGTAAACGCCTGGCTAGATGGTTGACGATGAGTATAGTCGCTATGCGACTGCCGGGCCTGGAACCGCTCGAAGCGAAACCGGGTTGCTTCCCAGGCCGCGTGCGTCTGGAAGTTGGCAATCGCCCAGAACCCCTGGATCGGATAACTTGTCTCGATATGGTTGCAGGTCAGATGATACGCATCCAGCGCGGCGCCATAGCTGACCTGCCGCTCAGCCCCTGCGCCAGGCGTAGTCTGAAAACGTACCGGGAAAACCGAGAGGCGCGCACCGTCAGTCTGGTAGGCATAGACTTTGCCATGATAGAGCGTATGCAATGTGTGCAAATACGTGGGGATTTGCGTGGACACCCTGTCACCCGGTAGCAATCCTGATGCCATAATGAACAGTGTGTAGATTCCCTGGCGTGTGTTGTCGCCAATCGCTTTTTTGAGGATCCTCGTCGAGGGTATCACATCTAGCAAGAAGATAACGACCAATTTGCCACTCCGCGCCTGGACAAGGACATAGCGCTCATCAATGCAGCGCGTGGATCGTACTTCCTGATCTTGTTTCACGTAATTTGCCAGGGTATGGAGTGCGGCTTGATCGACCATAGGCTACGGCTACTTCTTCATGATCTGGCGATAGGCTTCGTTGATGCGCTTCATGTGTTCACTGGCTTGAGGCGAGGTATTGCGATCCGGATGAAAGGCCTGCGCCAGCGCACGATAGGCCTGCTTGACCTCAACTTCACTCGCCTCGCGCCGGACCCCCAGTATATCATAGTAGACTTGCGCCGCACGCTGGTGCTGGCGGCGTGGACGCCGCGTCCGGTTGGTATGGCGGTTGCCCTGTTGCTGGCGCTGGCGTTCGCGTTCCTGAGCAGCCGGATCCCAGAACTGTTGCGTGCCGAGTGCAGCCACTTTCCAACGGATACGATTGAGCTCAACAGTGTGACACTGGAAGTCTGTAAGATCGCTCGGTGGGCCGAATCGCCACGCCCCTTCACCATCAGCAGCATCAGGCCAATGATAGTAGACCGAGACCATGACCAAAGCTTCATCTATAACCTGGTACGCCATCGCCTTGCGGGGGTAAACAATCTGGAGCATAGCGAGCGCTTTATCCAGCCCAGGAGTGCCTTCAGTAGCGAATAGCTCTCCAGGGAGCGCAAGCAGCGAGTAGTGATCGGCTGCCGTATTCGCGTTGAGGATAGTGCTGATCTGAAGGGGCGTCGGGCATTGCTCGAAAAGATGGATAGCGACGGCTTCGCCTGTTACCAGATAGGCATCCAGACGGTCATCACAGCCTTGTACCACCCGGGTACATTTCTCTGAGGCATTGAGTATCTCAGCAAAATAGAAGTGAGGTCCTGTTTGCGGCATAGTCTCTGTTGTCAGTGCGGCATGTTAGCATAGGCGAACTATAATTGAGTACATATTACCAGGTGGCTGCCAGCGTAGCGGTGCCACATAACCATACGCCTGGGACATTGCACGAACACCGCTCTTATCCTAATTAAGGCACTTGCCGGCAGTCAATAGCATTCGACCAGATCTGTGTTACGAAAGGCGAAACTTGAATGAGCGACAGGTCCCTCATCATTCGAAATGGCCGTGTTGTCACACCACACGCAGTTGTTATGGCTGATGTTCTCGTTCGTGGCGAGAAGATCGCTGGGATCACAACCCCCGATAGTGTCGATTGGCCCGATGCGCAAATCATTGATGCCACTGACCGTTTTGTTCTCCCCGGGCTGGTCGATCCCCATACCCATATCCAGCTTGACACCGGGATCTTCCAGACAGCTGACGATTGGGAAATCGGCACGCGAGTTGCGGCCTTCGGTGGGGTAACCACCGTCGTTGACTTTGCAACCCAGTTTGAGGGCATGACATTTCCTGAGGCGTTGGAGAATCGTCTGTCAGAATGCCAACCAGCCTATATCGACTATAGCCATCACATGATGGTAACTGACCCACCCGCCGCAGAGGCCGATTATCGCGCGGCCCTGGAAGAATTACGCGATCTAGGTGTTCCCAGCATCAAACTCTATACCATTTATCGGCCCAACTACTACATGAACGATGCCCAACTGCTGCATACGTTCGAAGCCATGCCCGATGACATGCTGGCGCTGGTCCATTGCGAAAACGATGCTATTGTCGAGGATGCCACACGGCGCCTGGTGGCGAATGGTCGCACTGGCTGGCGTTTTCATGGGCAGAGTCGTCCCTGGCAAGCTGAAATCGAAGCAGTTGAGCGCGTGATTCGACTGGCGCGGCTGGCGGATGCGGCAGTGTACATCGTGCATTGTACACTACCGATCACGATCCACCATATCCACACCATTCGCCAGCAAGAGCAGCGAACCGGCCGCATCTTATTTGAAACCTGTCCTCAATATTTTGTCCTGGACGAAACCTATTAAGCCGGTCCCAAACCCGAGCACTATATCTTGCAGCCGCCCCTGCGTGCCGCACAGCAAGCGCTCGACATGCGCGAAGACCAGTATCTTGCTGACGTAATCTCCACTGACCATTGTGATTACACCCTTGCGCAAAAACAAGAACACCAGGATTTCAGCCGGACACCAGGCGGTTTGCCCGGACTGGAGACCGCCCTACAACTGGTCTTCACCTACTCGACATTGCCAGTGGAACGCCGGGTGCAACACATTGCCACACGGATGGCGCTCAACCCTGCGCGGATCTTCGGGCTCTATCCACGCAAAGGTGCAATCCTTCCCGGAAGCGATGCTGACCTTGTGATCTACGATCCGCAGCCGACAGTCACTGTTGAAGTCAGCCGGCTGCATACGATCGGCGGCTACAGCCCTTACGAGGGTTTTACCCTCCAGGGTCAGGTTCAGACAACGATCAGCCGCGGCGAAGTTCTTGTCCATGAGGGCATATTCACTGGCGGGGCTGGACGCGGCAAGTTTCTCAAGGCGGCACCATTTGCCGGGCTGAAACAGTGATCATGGCGAATATGAGATTTTTGTGAGATTGACGGGCCTATGCTACAATCTCACACTCGAACTGCCGACAAACGGGGTGTTAACTATCGTTGCGAAGCAATTCGCCCTACGCTATACTTTCGCGCAGTCGCAATAGTAATACCAGTACAAAAACTTGTTGCCTGGCTATGAAGCCAGCTAGCCGGAGGGCCGGTTTCAATGGAACTGAACCAATGGGCTTTTGTTGGTGCCCTACTATCAATCGCATGGCTGCTACCAGTCGCTCCTATTGTGCTTAACATCCTGCTTGCGCCTAGGCGCAAGGGGGAAATCAAATCCGACGTTTACGAATGTGGTGTCGAGACTGTCGGCGATACCTGGGGACAGATTAAGCTGCAATACTATCTTTATGCCATTATGTTCCTGGTATTTGACGTTGAGATGGTCTTCTTGTTCCCCTGGGCTGTTGCCTACAATGCGTTAGGCATGGGCGCTTTTCTTGCTGGAGCAGTGTTCATCTTACTCCTGATTGAAGGGCTGATCTACGCCTGGCGCAAGGGCGCGCTAGAGTGGCAGTAGTCTTCGGCATGATCTGATATACATTCACTATCGGCGCTTGACGCCGATATTTGTGTGTAGGGCTGGTGAATAATGACAGAAATTCTTATCGACCTTGGTTTTGGTGAAGATTTGGCGGATGTTCTGGCCAAATATTTAGGGGCAGGTCTCCTGGCGGGGATTTTCTTACTGTTGCCTCTTTTCACAATTTGGATCGAGCGCAAAGGCGCTGCGCGTTTCCAGATGCGGGTTGGACCCAACCGCGTTGGGCCCTACGGACTGATCCAGAATTTCGCGGATGTGATTAAACTCCTGGGTAAAGAGCTGATCTTCCCCCGCAATGTTGACCGCCTCACATTTATGCTAGCACCCATCTTGATGGTGACCTCTGTTGTGGGCATCGTCGCGGTACTGCCACTGGCACCCACGGTAATCGGCACGGATTTGTCGATTGGGGTACTCTATTTCATCTCGGTATCCTCGCTAGCGACGATCGCAGTGGTGATGGCCGGCTGGGGTAGCAACAACAAGTATGCGTTGCTGGGAGCCTTCCGCACCGTAGCACAGCTAATCAGCTACGAAATTCCGCTCATTTTCTCCCTGCTGATTCCCGTCTTGCTCGTAGGAACAATGAGTATGCAGGGTATTGTTGAGTTCCAGGGAACGTACTGGCTCATCTTATACGCACCCACAGCGGCCGTCATCTTCCTGTTGAGCAATATCGCGGAGATCGGGCGCGCCCCCTTCGATCTGATCGAAGCAGAGTCCGAGCTAGTCGCCGGCTTCATGATTGAATACAGCGGTATGGCGTTCGCGATGTTCTATCTGGCCGAATTCCTGCATGCCTTCCTGGTAGCGGTCATTTTTGCTGTGCTGTTCCTGGGTGGTTGGCAGGGGCCATTTGCCGAGGATCTGCCCATTCTGGGGATAGTCTATTTGGCGGCCAAGACATTCTTCATCTACTTAGTGATGATGTGGGTTCGTATGACCCTGCCGCGGTTCCGGATTGACCATCTGATGGATTTCAACTGGAAATTCCTGGTCCCGCTCAGTGTGGCGCACCTCCTGGTTACTGGCTTTGTCTGGCGGCTTTTCCCGGACACCGACCTCTCAGGAGGTCTTTTCAGCCGCCTTGTGGATGAATTCCCGCGCATGGCAGTTATGGGGCTGAGCAGTGTGGCCCTGGGAATCGTAGCCTTGTCCTTACTGCGCCAGTACGCAGCCAACCAGCGCCAGCGTATCCTGAGCCTGACAACCGTGGACGAAGAATATGCCCTGGCCATTACGCCACAAACCACGGCGCAGTCGAGTGTTGTTGTTGTCACCAGCGGTGATTAAGAAGGGATAGCATTAATGGAACTCACCTGGGAATCGCTCGCATTCTTGATTTTCAGCGTGTTGTCGCTAGGTGGTGGCCTGGCCGTTGTCACCCTCCGTAATCTGTTTCATTCAGCGCTGATGCTTATGCTGAGCCTGTTTGGTACTGCCGGGTTGTTTGTCCTCCTTGTCGCGCCGTTTTTGGCCGCCGTCCAGGTGCTCGTCTACATTGGTGCAATTGCCATCCTGATCCTCTTCGCGATCATGCTGACGCGCACGATTATGGGGGTTCAGACCACCTATAACTCCCAATGGATCGGTTCGGCAATCGCTGCCTTGCTGGTTTTCGGGCTGTTGTTGCTGACGTTTACGCCATTGGGCGATGATGTTTTCGATGAGCAGCTCAGCGCTAATCTCGAAGAAGATCCGGTTGATGATGTAGACTACGTCACTGTTGAGGAAATCGGGATCGCCTTTTCGACCCGTGCGGGTTTTGTTCTGCCTTTCGAAATCGTCTCCCTGCTGCTGACGGCGGCGCTGATTGGCGCCATCGTTGTTGCACGCGAAGACGAAGCTTGACGACCTGAGGAGCAACGACCTGATGGTACCGCTTTGGATGTATCTATTTGTATCGGCCGCCCTGTTCAGCATTGGTATTTTCGGGGTGCTGTCTCGCCGCAATGCGATCGCCGTTATTATGAGTATTGAACTGATGCTCAATGCCGCCAATATCAACCTGGTCGCATTCTGGCGCTATTTGAACCCAGCGGAGATCAACGGGCAGGTGTTTGCTGCCTTTGTTTTCGCTGTAGCAGCAGCAGAGGCTGCTGTTGGTTTGGCCTTGATCCTGTCTATCTATCGCAACCGCCAAACGGTGATCGTAGAAGACGTTAATATTTTGAAGTGGTAGCGCAGGGCTGCCAGTAACCCTTCGTTATTGGAGACAAGACATTTATGGATTTCAACTGGCTAGATGTCAATTTCTTACCCTGGCTGATCCCGGTTCCGCCGTTGATTAGCTTCGCGCTGATTATCTTGTTCACCGGACGGTATAAGATTACCAGCGCAGTCATCGCGGTGATCGCAGTTGGCCTGTCTTTCCTGATGTCAATGGGGGTCTTCTTCCACACCGCGTTCGGCACCGAGGATCTGGGTGTGACGGCTGGCAAGGCGATCTACGGGGATAACATCACCTGGATGAGCCTTGGCTTCCAGGAATTCAAGATGGGCGTCATGGTCGATCCGTTGACGGCGGCGATGCTTTTCATGGTGCCAATCGCCATTCTGATGATCTTCGTTTACTCGGTCGGCTATATGCGTGCCTACCCGGTAGATGACCCGCATCAAATCCGCTATGCGCGCTTCTTCTCATATTTGAGCTTATTCGCCGGCGGCATGCTCACCCTGGTTGTTTCTGATAACCTCCTGCTGTTGTTCATCGGCTGGGAGATCATGGGGTTGTGTTCCTACTTGCTGATCGGCTTCCTCTTTGAGAAGAAAAGCTCGTACCAGGCCGGTATAAAAGCCTTCATGACAACCCGCGTAGCGGACGTCCTCATGCTGGTCGGAATCGGGTATCTGTTCGTCGAAACCGGCACCCTCAATTTCCACGAGATCCTCAACAACAGCGCCGTCCTGGAACGCCTGGGAGATGCCGACCAGACGGGCTTCATCGGCCTGAGCGCAGCGGCAATTATCGGTGCCTTCCTGGTAATTGGTACCGTGGGCAAATCGGCACAGTTTCCGCTCCACGGCTGGTTGCCAGACGCTATGCAGGGCCCCACCCCTGTTTCGGCCATGATCCACGCTGCGGCGATGGTTTCCGCAGGTGTGTTTATGGTCGTGCGCATGTACCCACTTCTTGAAGCGGGTGGCAACCCACATCACGCCGAGTACACCTTACCGCTGATTATGATGGGGTTACTTGGCTCGATAACGGCGCTAGGTGCAGCCGTACTTGGCGTAGGCCAGAATGATATTAAGCGTGTCCTGGCCTATTCCACGATCTCGCAGCTAGGGTTTATGGTGGCCGCGCTCGGCATCGGTGCCTATGTCGCTGCCGCATTCCACCTGATTACGCATGCCTTCTTCAAAGCCCTCCTCTTCATGTGCTCCGGAGCGGTTATTCACGCGATGGAACATGGCGAGCACCATCTGCACGCAGAAGGCAAACACGTCGAGCACCGCGAAGAGCCTGGCGAAGCCACTCCCTACGGGACAGACCACATCGGCCGCTTCGGCGAAGCCCCAACGACGGAGGAATGGAAGCCCCTGGCTCCTCAAGGGATCACACCGGACTTCGTAGCGGTGCCCAACGATATGCGCCTGATGGGTGGCTTGTGGCACCGTATTCCGATCACGTCGATCACGATGCTAATCGGCGTACTCAGTCTATCTGGCTTCCCCTTGGTGACGGCTGGCTTCTGGTCCAAGGACGAAATCCTGGCGGACTCGCTGCTATGGATTACCGACCCAGATGCTTTCTCAGACGCCGGCAATGTCGCCTGGCTGCACATTATTGTCTTCCTCAGTCTGTTTACGGCCGCGATCTTCACCGCGTTCTACAGCCTGCGCATGTGGATCCTGACCTTCCTGGGTGAGCCCCGCAGCGAAATCGCCCGCTTTGCCACGTTGATGCACGAGCACCACGAGGATCACGAACACCATCATGAAGAGGTGGTCGAGGAGACCCACGCGGTTGTGCCCCATGAAGGCGAAGCACACGAGGACAGCGAGGAAGATGTCATCACAATGGAGGATGTCCGGCATTGGTGGAGCGTCTACAGCAATAGTGCGTTGATGCAGGGGCCACTGGTGATCCTGGCATTCTTCGCGATCACCGCAGGCTGGGTTGGCATCCATCCGGACTTCTGGGTGCTGGAATGGATCACTGGCGGCAATAACTTCATCAAGAATTTCCTGAGCAAGGGGTTGGTGCACAAGCCCGAATCGCCCCCGCTGCATATCTTGCCCGTTCTGGCATCGTTCACCGCTTTCTTCGTCGGCGCCGGGCTGGCCTACTTCATCTATACCGTTCCGCGTGATGAAGAGAAGGATCCTGTTGAGCGCGCCATCGGCGACGGGGCCTGGAACGCCCTGGGGAATCGTTTCTTCCTAGATACCCTGTTCCTGCGCCTTTTCTACGTGCCTTTCGAGTGGTTCGGGCGGAAGGTGGCCTATCTCGCCATCGACAAAGAGACTATTGACGAGACCCTCCACTCGATTGCGGATGCGTTCGTCTTCGTTGGCGAGACCTTCAAGCGCTTCAACCGCGTCGTAATCGACGGCGTTGGGGATGGTATCCCAATGCTGTTGTGGGGAACAGGCCGCTGGTTCCGGAACTTGCAGAGCGGACGGATACAGCAGTACTTGCTGTTTAGCGCGCTAATGCTATTGGCAATTGGCACTTTCTTCTTGTTGCAGTTGTTCTAAATCCTGAGGAGACGCAAATAACCTCATGGAAGACTTTCTGGCAAATCCGCTAAATCTATTGATTTTTACCCCCGCGATCGGCGCGTTGGTGGTGGCAGCCCTTCCCAAAGGGCAAAACCAACTTGCCCGCTGGACGGCGCTGGGCCTCAGCCTGATTCCGTTGATGATCGCTCTGGGCCTTTTCTTCGCCATCCAGGATATGCAAGCCAATGATGGTGGGTTCTACTATGAATACACCACCGAATGGTTTCCGCAGATTGGGGCGAGCTGGCATGTAGGTGTCGATGGCGTCTCCGTGGCGATGGCTATCCTGACGGCCATCCTCACACCATTGTCGATTCTCATTGCCTTCGAGAACGTGAAGAACCCACGTGCCATCCTGGCGCTGATCCTTTTCCTGGAAACGGCTATGCTGGGTGTCTTCCTGACGCTGGATATGGTCGCCTTCTTCATTTTCTGGGAACTCGGGCTGGTGCCGATGTACTTCATCATCAACCAGTGGGGTGGTGAGAACCGGGCCTATGCCTCCAACAAATTCTTCATCTACACGATGGCCGGGTCTCTTGGTTTGCTGCTGTCCATCCAGTTGATGGCCTTCAGCGTCGGTGATATCGCCGGGCTAGATACCCCCACCTTCGATATTCAGACCTGGTACGAACAGTGGCCCGGCTATGAAGGTGGTGAGGATGGCGAAATACTGGGGGTCAATTACTCAAACGTCAAATACCTGGCTTTTCTGGCGTTCTTCCTGGCCTTTGCGATCAAAATCCCGATCTGGCCATTCCATACCTGGTTGCCGGATGCCCATACCGAGGCACCGACAGCCGGCTCGATGCTGCTGGCCGGCGTGTTGCTGAAGCAAGGTGCCTATGGTTTCATCCGCCTGGTGATCCCCCTCTTCCCGGATATTGTGGCGCAGTCCTATACGCCCGTCATCCCTGTTTTGGGTACAGAGCTGGATTTCATGGTGCTGGACTTCGCGACAATACTGGCCTTCCTGGGCATGTTGGGCATTGTCCTGGGGGCATTTGCCGCGTGGGCGCAGGATGATTTCAAGAAATTGGTGGCCTATTCATCGGTCAATCATATGGGCTTCGTGGTCGTCGGCATCGCAGTGATGGCGGTGGTCTACAGCACGGTCTGGGCAATTGACAACGAAGACTATGTCCTGGCGCTGGATGCAGGCAATCACGCACTGGTAGATGAAGACATTGAGGAGTATGGTGATCAGGCTGCGGCAGCCTACGGTTTCAGCTCTCCCGCGACTACCATCGAGGATATGACGGCAGAGCAACAGCAATTACTGGCCAGATACAAAGTGGAGGCAGTCCTGGAGTTGGACACCACCGAGGAGGGACGCCATACCGGCACTCTCCAGGATGGCATGGTGGCCCTGAATGGCACCGTGCTCCAGATGTTCAACCACGGATTGAGCGCGGCAGGTATGTTCTTGCTGGTCGGCGCCCTCTATCACAAAGCGCACACCCGGGATCTGCGTCGCTTTGGTGGGCTGTGGCATACCGTACCGGCCTTCTCAGCGCTAATGGTCTTTACTAGCATGGCCAGCCTGGGCTTGCCCGGGCTGAACGGTTTCACTGGTGAGTGGCTCATCGTAGCAGGGTCCTTCCGGCTCTTCCCGATTCTGATCCTGCTGAGCATGATCGGCCTCCTGCTGACGGGTGCTTACATCCTGAAGGGGATCCAGAAAGAGCTGCAGGGGCCACCGAACCAAGAATGGATCGACTATCACGAGAACGAGCATAGCCTGGAAGTCAATCTGCGCGAGATGATCGCAATGGCGCCACTGGTGGCCCTCATGTTGCTGACAGGTGTGTACCCGAACTGGATACTGGAGGTCATCGACAGTACCGTATCCAGTATTTTCGGCATGGTCTAAGCCTGGGACATTAACTACACGTTGGAGTTAAGGGTTATTTCTTTATGGAAACCGAGTTCACCGGCATTTTAACAGGTATACTGGCTTTCCCGATTTTCGGAGCCATTGTTATCCTTTTGCTGGACAAAGAGGCAAAGGTTCAGGCACGCTGGATTGCCCTTTCAGCCGTGGCGACTAGCCTGGCATTGGGTCTCCTCGTCTACTTCACCTACGATGTTGATGCAGCCCAGGCTGCACATGCCCCCCTGGTAGAAGGTGAACTAGCAGCAACCGAGGCTGTGCCAATCGAATTTCAGTTCGTTGACCAGATCGCCTGGATCGATGAAATTGGGATCAGTTACCAGCTAGGTGTGGATGGCCTGACAGCAGCGATGGTGATGTTGACCGGTCTGGCCAGTGTGGCTGGCGTGCTGATCTCCTGGAGTATCGAGGAACGAACACGTGAGTTCATGGCGTTCTTCTTGCTGCTGGTGGCAGGTGTGTATGGCGTTTTCCTGTCGACGGATGTCTTTCTGCTCCTGTTCTT
>JAADYW010000156.1 GCA_010092845.1 Chloroflexota bacterium | reverse complement strand
GTTGGAGGAGCAGACGAGCAGCGTCTAGAAACAGCTTGTGATTCTTGATCGGTACCAACCGGCCCACGATGCCGACCACCCTAGTCGGGTTACTTGCGCGTGGCGGCCGCGCTGTCAGCGGTGCCAGGTCGAAGCCCAATGGTACAACCACGAACTTGGCTGCTGGCGCAATGTGGTAGGTGTTAACCAGCTCATCGCGCAGACCAGGGCTGATGGTGATGATACGGCTACTCAGTCGCGCACACAGGCGCTCAAGCATCAAGAAGAGCTGTGTCTTGCGCGGGCCGAAATAGCCATGAAAGACATGTCCGTGAAAGGTGTGGAGCCTAACCGGGACACGCGCCAGCCAGGCAGCAATTCGTCCCACGAAGCCCGCTTTTGCGGTATGGGTATCCACGATAACCGGACGGTAGCGCCGTATCAGCCGGTAGAGCTGCCATATGGTGCCGATATCCCTGAGCAGCGAAATGTCACGACCCAGCGTCGGTATGATCACTGGCTCGATTCCTCGTTCCTCGGCCAGGTACTGCATGTCGCCTTCGGTCTCGTCGATATGGCCACAGACCAGTATGCTCTCGAAGTCTGGTTCGCGGAGGAGGCCGGTCAGCGAGATGACATGTATCGCCGGTCCACCGACGTTCAAGCGCGCGATGATCCGCATGACTTTGATCGGTCGTTGCGCCACTAGTGTCTCCTTTCAAATGCACGGTAGTGTATCATAGTCGAAGAGACGGAACCAACCCGGCGCCCGGGCGTAGCCTGGCAGTCCATTTCGCCTTACGGATCACTGGTATGGTTGTTGGACCAAAGCGACCGAGACACATGGAGTACATACGCAATGCGATACCTGGTTCTCAGCCTTGTCCTCTTCGCCAGTTTGCTCAGTTTCGAGCCCAGCCAAGCCCAGGGGCATCCGTCATGCGCCGGGATCAGCCGCGAGACTCCCATGACCCCAGAATGCGCGGCTCTGATCGCGGCCCGGCCAACCCCGAACGTCAACCGGGTTCCAGTCGACCTCGGCGTGGTGAGTGATGACCGTTTTCTGATGTTCACCCGCAACGATGTGCCCCTGTACGATGCGCCTGGCGGCCAGCAGATTGACACCCTGGTGACTGGCTACACTTATGTTACACCTGTCCGCATTAGCAATGGTTGGGCCCAATTGGCGACCGGCACCTGGTTCAGCCTGGAAGATGCCCGCTTGGTTTCGCCCTCGACTGCCAGCGGTGTCTTGATCAATGGTCCCCTGGATATGCCATTCGCCTGGGTTCTGTGGGAGCATGACGCGACGTCGACCCCGGCTGGCTTGCCAGACCGCGAGAGCGGGCGCTATCACCGCTACCAGGTCGTCAACATCTATGCTACTGTCAACATCAACGGCTGGGACTGGCACCTCATCGGCCCCAATCACTGGACCAATCAGAAGAACCTGAGCATTGTCTATCCGCCTGCACCGGCGAGCTTTGATGGTCGCTGGGTCGGGGTCAATCTCTACGAGCAGAATCTGGTGGCCTATGAAAACAACGTCCCCGTGATGGCGGCGTTGGTTTCATCGGGCCTCAAGAACGGTCGCTGGGATACACCGACCGGCGCCTTTCAGGTTGGCGTCCGGCTGGAGGCCGATCGCATGAGTGGGGCCGAGCGTCAGCCCGACTACTACTCGCTTGATCAAGTACCCTATGCTCAGTACTTCAACGGTCTGATTAGCTTGCACGGCACCTACTGGCACGACAGCTTCGGCTATCCCCAGAGTCATGGCTGCGTCAACCTCAGCGTTAGCGACGCCAAGTGGCTGTTCGAGTACCTGGCCGAAGGGTCAGTGGTCTACGTCTACGACAGTTAGACTTCCCAGCCATCACCATCGGACTCAAGCTCATCATCGGTATCGGTGATGAGCACCGGTCCGACGGGCGGCACCGGCCCGGTGAAGTTCGCTAAAACCAGCGTTGTACAGATCAGCGCGATCATGGCCACCAGTGTTCCCTCAAACAAGCTGAAGTCACCCACTAGCAGGGTCAACAGCCACCCCAACGCTACCGAGCTACCCACAATAAGCGCGAAGATCACTGCGCCGATTATCAGGAATGAGATCAGTCCGCCCACGACTAGTGCGCTCATCTGGTTCTCCTTGTTGAATGCATAGCTATTTTAACTGGTTGGCGGTAAATTAGGTAACAGTTGAGGATGGGCGGTTGTGAAACGAATAGTCTGGTTGACCGACATTCATCTGGAAATGGTGCCGGATACACAGCAGTTCCTGGCCCAGGTCAAGGCCCAGGCACCTGACATCGTGTTTATCACGGGCGATATCGCGGAACGTAACCTGGAAGACCACCTTCGCGCGATGGTCAATGCGTGGCAAGTACCGGTGTATTTCGTGCTGGGCAACCACGATTACTATCACCGTACTATCGCGACCGTGCGCAGCGCCCTCACAGACTTGCACGATCAAGCGGTGTTGTTGCACTGGCTACCGCGCGCGGGCGTCGTTGCCCTGACGTCCACGGCTGGTGTGGTCGGTCATGGCGGCTGGTCAGATGGCCGCTATGGAGACTACGAACGCTCGTCGGTGACTTTGCAGGACTACCAATATATCCAGGACCTCCAGATGCTCAGCAAGGCGGAACGCATCGTTCGGCTCCACGCCCTGGCCGATGAAAGTGCCGAATTCTTGCGGGCCACCTTGCCGACGGCGCTCGATCGTTTTTCACGGCTGTTTGTACTCACCCATTCGCCGCCTTTCCGTGAAGCCACCTGGTATCAGGATCAGATTCCGCTCGACGACAACGAGTATCTTCCACATTTCAGTTGCAAGGCTGTCGGTGATGTCTTGCTGGACCTGGTGCCCGGCTACCCGAACTGTGATGTGACGGTCCTGTGCGGCCATACCCATTGGGGTGGCGAAGCCCGCATCCTGGATAACCTGCTGGTTATTACTGGCCAGGCGGAATACGGCTCGCCCGCCATTCAGCGTATCTTCACGCTGAACGATGGTGACACCTCGGGCTTCGACTCAGACAGAAAGCCATAATCGAGCTGCTACATGGAAGCTATCACGCTACTTAATGGCAAACGACTCATCCTCGGCGTCACGGGCAGTATTGCCGCCTACAAGGCAGTCGACCTGGCCAGCAAGCTAACCCAGGCTGGCGCGGCAGTGGACGTAATCATGACCGAGGCAGCTCAACAATTTGTCACACCGCTAGCGTTTCAGTCGGTGACCGGGCGTGCGGTCTACACCAGCATGTGGGAAACGG